>NZ_LPVJ01000048.1 GCF_001516615.1 Ferroacidibacillus organovorans
CTCGGCCGTTAAGCCCTCCAGCGCCGATGGTACTTGGACCGCAGGGTCCTGGGAGAGTAGGACGTTGCCAGACAACACAGAGCGACACCTCAGGGTGTCGCTCTTTTTCTATGACGTCTCGCTTTCACGGCTCCCAATGATCTGCTCGATGAGATAATGCGGAGGTGCAAGAATTTGCGCATTTTAATATATGCAGGTCTATTATCTGGACGTGGCGGCACTGAGAATGTGATTGTAAAGATATCAAACGCATTGCAGCGCCGCGGTCATGAAATGTCTTTTTTAACATCCACGCGCGCAGAGGATTGTCAATGGACTACAAAATTGCCTCACGCTATGTTTGCATCCGATTTAGTGCCTGAGATGCGTGCGCCGATTGATGGTGAGCCAGCATTTTTGACTGTCCTGTTAAACACCCAGGCTGCGTTGCGCCTATTGCCAAGACCTGATGTCATTTTATCGATCTATGCGGGCGATAATGCGATACTTGCTGCATCACTCTGTCTGTATCAAAAGCCTCCTGTTTTATTGAGCTGGATGCATAATAGCCTGCGCGTTGCGGCGGATCGGTTTGCGCTTCGCTATGCAGATGGACATCTCGCCATAAGTACTGGCATCAAGAGTCAATTTGCATCGCTCGATCCTCAAAAGCCTGTTCGTGTCGTTTATAATCCAGTTGCTCAGGCTGAAGCAGTTTCGTTAGAGCCACTTTACGAGGAGGGTGTCGTACAATTTGTTTATCTAGGGCGATTTGACATGGTTCAAAAACGTTTGGATGTCATGTTTCAAGGTTTTGCGGCATTAAAAGGTCTTCCTTGGCGCCTTGTCATGATGGGTCACCCTTTTGGTCAGTATGACCAGAGTCAAATTGATCATTTTTTGAAAGAAGCAGGAATATCAGAGCAGGTGGAGTGGCGTGGTTGGCAAGAGAATCCTTGGGGACAGATCACAAAACGATCCGTTCTTGTGCTTACATCTGATTTTGAGGGATTTCCAATGGTGATTCTGGAAGCTCTGTCTCGTGGGCATCTTGTCATTGCAAGTCGCTGTGATACAGGCCCTGAGGACATGATTCGCAGTGGCGAGAATGGGTGGCTGTTTACTCCGGGTTCAATTCAGGAGTTTACGCAGCGCATTCGCGACGTTTTGGATCATGTTGTGGAGATTCCCTCCGTGGAAACATGCCGAAACTCAGTTGAGTTTTTTCATGAGGAGCGTATTGCTGATCGTTATGCGGAAAGCATTGCATCACTTGTGACTGAAATTCAGCATTGTTAAATCTGTTTTAGAGATGGGCTGTATAACCTAAAATGGTTGATGGTTTGTCTTGACAAATGACCGTGCATTTGATATTCTACTCGTGTTCTCTTTTTTAAGTGCCCGTAGCTCAGCTGGATAGAGTACTTGACTACGAATCAAGGGGTCGGGAGTTCGAATCTCTCCGGGCACGCCAGATTTGCCGAAGTGGCGGAATTGGCAGACGCACGCGCCTCAAAAGCGCGCGGGTAACCCCCGTGCCGGTTCGAGTCCGGCCTTCGGCACCATCCCTTTTGGATGATGCATAGACGTATAATATCGTTGAAAGTCGGGGCTATAGCTCAGTTGGTAGAGCGCTTGAATCGCACTCAAGAGGCCAGCGGTTCGAATCCGCTTAGCTCCACCATTCCTCGATAGCTCAGCGGTAGAGCATCCGGCTGTTAACCGGAGGGTCGTAGGTTCAAATCCTACTCGAGGAGCCAGTATGGCCCCATGGTCAAGCGGTTAAGACACCGCCCTTTCACGGCGGGAACAGGGGTTCGAATCCCCTTGGGGTCACCATTTCATTCCTGTTTTTCTCTCTGAGAAGGCAGGGGCGGTTAGCTCAGCGGGAGAGCACTCGCCTCACACGCGAGGGGTCGGCAGTTCGATCCTGCCACCGCCCACCAATTTCCTATAGGCCACCACGACGCGGGGTGGAGCAGTTGGCAGCTCGTCGGGCTCATAACCCGAAGGTCGCAGGTTCGAGTCCTGCCCCCGCAACCAAATTGCTTGGGCCTATAGCTCAGCTGGCTAGAGCGCACGACTGATAATCGTGAGGTCAGAGGTTCAAGTCCTCTTAGGCCCATCACGGATGACTCCTTTGGCAGATCCTGCGCAAAGGTTTTTTTATGTTCTACGGGACAATCCGCGAGGCGTAGGCTCTTGTATAGCGCCGACAAGGAGGACTCTCGATGGATGAGTTGTGGCAATTCCTCGCAGTCATGGCAGCCCTCTCAACGGGATCTCAAGCGATCACGCAACAGATGAAGAAGAGAATTGTTTTTTTGCATTTGCAGGCAAAAGCTAAGCCAAATGACAGTAAGTGGGATGAATTGTACGAAGACGCTCTTCGCAAATTGAATGTGCAATTGTTGTCGGGTGTCAACGGTACGGCGCTTGCGGCACTAGCGCAGGTTCATCCTCTGCAAATTTTGAAGTTGACACCAAGTTGGACGACATGGGGGCCACCTTGGCTTGGGAATACGTTTGACTATCTGTCGGCGGGAGTGTTAGTCGCGTATGGCGGTCCCTGGTTTCATGACCTTTTAGGAATTTTGCGGGAATATAAGGTGCAGTTGAGGAATTTGCCGGTAGCAAAACAAGGAAAATGAGAAGAATGTAAAGGTTTTTGTGATCGAAAGTCGATCGACGAGAGGTTGCGTGATGTGAAGAATTATGGTATATTACCTCTTGTCTTTTGTTGGAGAGATGTCCGAGTTGGTCGAAGGAGCACGATTGGAAATCGTGTAGGCGGTTTAAACCCGTCTCGTGGGTTCGAATCCCACTCTCTCCGCCAGTCGGCGGAGTAGCTCAGCTGGTTAGAGCATACGGTTCATACCCGTAGGGTCGGGGGTTCGAGTCCCTCCTCCGCTACCATGTTTTGTGCCACTTTAGCTCAGTTGGTAGAGCGGCTCACTCGTAATGAGCAGGTCAGCAGTTCGAGTCTGCTAAGTGGCTCCAAAAAGGTTGGTATTTACGTGCTTTCTCAGACCCTTTGAGAAGGCTTTTTTTATTTCTCTTCAATAAGATCCTTCACATCATGGCTACAAGGGGCTGAGCGACGCTCAGCCCCTTGACACGTTGTGTGTTTGACGACCGTCTGGGTGATCCATCTGTGGGGAGTGAGTAAAGTGAGAATTGATTCAAGAGAAAATCGGTTCGCGTGTACATTCTTTCAGGATAGAGAGTACAAGCTGCATTCCTTTGTCTTTTTTATCCAGTTCGGGATTGAAACCTGCAATCTCTATTCCGCGAAGAGTACTGTTTTCTGCGATGGCGCGCACCAAATCAATAACGCTTGCGCTGGTCAATCCGTTAGAATTCGGGAAATCGACTGCTGGCATTTCGTGCGTGTGAATTGCATCCACATCAAGATGAATGAAAGTATCTGCTTTAGGTATGGATGATTTCATCCAACCCTCCAGTTTGTCTTGTTGTACATGATGGATGCCGTATTCTTGTAAGGCTGCTTTCTCGGGCGGTTCCATAAGCTGTGCGCTGATAAGTGTCACTCGATCGCCGTCTAAGATTCGTTCTCGATTGACTGTGTGCCCGACGATACTGGCCAAAGCCATGCCTCCAAGATATCCTGTCGATGATGTCTTTTCGTTTAGAAAGTCTGCGTGAGAGTCAATCCAAAGTAGATGAATGTGAGGGAAGACTTTTTTGATGGCCGAAAACGTACCAAATGCTAGATCACATTCACCGCCGAGTATGATGGAGAACGTATCCTCGCGGATCCAATTTGCAAGTGAAGTGCGAATGGATTCGATGGCGGTTTCAACTTTTGCAAATGAACTTGCCTGCTCTGGCAATTCAATGGGTACGTTACCTCGGTCATGTAGCTCGCTCATGAACTGTGGCGCTTTTGATTGAAGGTAAGTGCGGATGGCATCTGGAGCATTTTTTACTTGGAGGCTTCTTTTGGACAGGTCTGCGGGATACTGAAGTGCCATAGGGATGCCGATGAGTTGGATTTGTTTCAACGGGTGTACCTGCCTCTCTTTTTGGTTAGAATCTCCGCCCGGGAGGATTCTATGTGCGTTTATGGACATGTATGGGGTGATCGCTGCATACATGATTATTCTAATTTGAGGGATACTCAACGAGGGTGATGGATAAGCAAGCATGGATCTACATCGCTACACAGTGTGAGGGGGAATTTTTTTGAACGGTGGCATGATGCCATTCGGAGCGCATGAACTGATTGGGTTGAATGAGGCGCTTATGGCGAAATCCGCGAACATTGAACTCCTGTCTTTCTTGGGTCAACATGTGCAAGATCAGCGACTGAGAAATATGTTAGATCAGCACGCAGAATCGATTCATCATCACTATATGCAGGGTGTTCAACTTTTGCAGGGACAAGCGCAGGGGGCATACGGTAAACCGAGTTTAGCGGAGTCAAACGTGAATTTTTATGGTCAGCCCAAATTGGGGTTGCGCAACCCAAACATGCCGATGCCTCGTCTGAATGCGCAAGCCCCATCTGAGCGATCGATCTGTACGACAGCGCTTAGTCTTTATAAATTCGGCGCAATCGGCTGGACAACGTTTGGTCTTGAGTGCACAAATCCTCAATTGCGCGAGTGGTTTATGAGTGGAACGGCAATGAGTGATAAAATGGCGTATGAAATGTGGAGCTTTATGAATCAAAAAGGGTATTACCAAGTTGTTACGCTTCCGAACGAAACCATTCACGCCATGACGCAGGCGTACACACCTTCACAAATGAACGTGAACCAAAGCACAAATGCTATACAGTATCAATAACCCGTTTGTGGGTAGGACTCTGACGCAACTAAATTTCGTCGGGGTCCTGTCTATTTTCTATAAAAACAGCTGCCGTCTGGAAAACAAGAAAAGGAAGCGTGCAAGATCTTTGAATCGTATTCAAATAGGGTCGAAATAAAAATTGTATATACCTCGTGGGGTATGTGATATAATAGCTTCAGGAATATAAATTTTATGGTACGGAGGGTGATTCGCGTGTTTCTTAAATATTTTTATGATGAGAAATTGGCTCAGGCGTCCTATATGGTCGGCTGTCAGGCGACGGGTGAGGCGCTTGTGATCGATCCGTCGCGCGATGTAACGATGTACGAAGAAACGGCAGTAAAAGAAGGTTTTCGCATTGTTGCGGCAACAGAGACGCACATTCATGCAGATTTTGTCTCTGGTGCAAGAGAGTTGGCTGTAAATGCCGGTGCAAAATTATATCTGTCCGGCGAAGGGGACGCAATATGGCGTCAACAGTATACGGATGGGATTTCTTTTCAGTGGGTGCACGATGGAGATACCTTCAAAATTGGCAATTTGACCTTTGATGTAATGCATACGCCAGGACACACACCTGAGAGTCTGTCGTTTTTAGTGCATGACGGAGGCGGGGGAATTCACAGGGAAGCTATGGGGATTTTTAGTGGAGATTTTGTGTTTGTAGGAGACATAGGACGGCCTGATCTTCTTGAAAAAGCAGTCGGCGTCAGCGGATCCTCCGAACAAGGCGCAAAACAAATGTACCAGTCGATTCAGCGCTTTAAAAAGCTTCCAGATCATCTTCAAGTTTGGCCAGGGCATGGTGCGGGTAGTGCGTGCGGCAAAGCGCTTGGTGCAATTCCCTCTTCAACAGTGGGCTATGAAAAACTCTTTAACTGGGCAATGGCAGATCTCTCAGAGGAAGAGTTTATCCAAAAGTTACTTGAAGGACAGCCTGAGCCACCTCGCTATTTTGCCCAAATGAAAAAACTCAATGTTGAAGGCCCGGCGCTGCTCTCAGATCTTCCTGCGATTCCGCTGATTGACAGCGCTGCTGTAAAAACGGCGATCGCTGAGCGAGGGCAAGTTGTCGATACGCGATCGGCGGCTGCATTTCGCGCGGGTCACTTGCCAGGAACGATAAACATTCCATATAACAAGTCTTTCATTACGTGGGCAGGTTGGTTGCTTTCCTATGAACAGCCGATTTATTTACTCGCAGAGTCGGGGCAGCAATCCAACATTGTTCGTGATTTGCGATCAATTGGATTTGACAATGTGGCAGGTATCGCGTCTCTCGATGTTGTGGATGTTTCGACCATTGGGGGAGAAGAGCTTGAGTCGTATCGGGAGATTACGCCTCAAGAGGCGCTTTCTCTTTTGAAACAGGGTGATGTGACGTGGATTGATGTGAGAAATGATGCGGAGTGGGCAGAAGGCTACATTGATGGAGCAAAACATCTCATGCTTGGCAAACTTCAAGGACGTTTGACTGAACTGCCAGAAGATAAAAATCATCCGATCGTTGTTCAATGCCAATCTGGGGCGCGTTCCTCGATCGCAGCAAGTGTATTGCAGCGTGAGGGATTCAAAAATGTGATCAACATGGCCGGCGGGTTTGGTCGGTGGTTAAAAGAAGAACTTCCATATACGAAGGAGAAGGAAGAAAAAATTCTTAACGCGTAAATGCACTTTGGTGTTTGGTGTGACAGGTATCTGTCACACCTTTTTGTCTATAAAAAACTGTGTGGCTAAATGCCACACAGTTTTTTATAGACGTCACATTTACCGTTCAATTGGGCCATCCCAGCTTGACATTCCACCCATGACATTGTGCAAATGGTTATAGCCGACACTCTGTAAAAACTCACACGCCCTGCTGCTGCGACCACCGCTTAGGCAGATAACGGCTGTCTCACGGTTTGGATCAATTTCTTTATAGCGTGAAGAAATTTGACCTAAAGGGATATTGACAGCGCCTGGAATATGCCCCGCCGCAAACTCTCCCGGTTCTCTCACATCGATGATTTGTAGATTTTTGTTCTTCTTCATATTTTCTTTTACATCAATTGACATCCATTGCAACATGCCTGAAACATCCTTTCTAATCGCTTCTTATTTTACAAATCATGCAAAACCATCAGGCGCTCCAGGCAGCCAGACCGCCAGAAAGAGACTTTGTACGTAAAAAACCACGTTCGCGTAAGATCTCACAGGCTTGTGCACTGCGATTGCCTGAGCGGCAGACGACAATGACATCCTTGTCTCGCTCAATCTCGTCGAGACGAAAAGGCAACTCAGCCAGTGGTATCAGGGTTGAACCCTCAATGTGACTCGCGCGGTATTCTGCGATTTCACGCACATCAATGATCTGCGCATCCCTACGGTAGAGGTGACTTTTCAGTTCTGTGACATTGATGCTCGGGCAACTCAAGACCTTTGACTCCTTTTCAATAAGATGACTTACATAGCGCCTGTCGCCTGAAGAATCGTTTCAAGGAACTTCTTTTCCGGCGCCGCGCCTTCCATGCTTTTTACTTCATTGATGATTGTCTTTGGCACACCGTAAACTTGGTAGCGATTGGAGAGTTCATGAAACTCTGTTGCTTCAACCATGTCTGCTGTGATTGCATCGCTTACAAAAGCTGCCATATGCGCAAGCCGCACCGCGGCTGGGCAATAAGGTCAGGTAGGTGTGACAAATACTTGCAAATGGACCTGTTCTTTAATGGCTTGCAGTGCATCAAGCGTTTGCTGCGACAGGTTTGTCTTTCCGGTTGACACCATCTCGATGTCTTCAAGCAGTGTGGCAAATTCATAACCGGAAGGTATTCCATAAAAACGAATCCCATAATCCTTCCCCTCATCATTAGAGAGAACAAGTGCTGGAATTCTTGTGATTCGGTGTGCTTTTACGACATCTGTGTCCGTATGAAAGTTAAACACCTCAAGCTCGACATGTGGCGAGAGTGCCGTGAGTTCTTCCATCAACTGCTTCATATCGGCACAGGTCGGACAGTCGATCGCCGCTTCAAAGAGAAGCAGTTTCACGGGCTTGCTCAATGACTCAAAGCGAGATCGAATGATTTCTTGCTCTTTTGGTCCGATGAACATAAGAACACTCCTTAAAGGATCTGTTCAATCATTGGTGGTGAGTTACAACACCAAATGATTAGCTCGATTATATACCCATACGGGTATATGTCAAGTCTGCAGTTATAGATTAACCATTTTTCTGCATGCGATGCATACGAAAAGGGGGATCCTCCACATTGAAGTGGAGGATCCCCCTGTAGCCAGAGAAAATTGATTAACAAGAAATAGGCGATTACTTCTTGACAGGCCCGTTTGAGAGCACAGCGCGACCATAGGTGGAATTGATAAGGTCTGCGCCTGCGTGGTAAAAGCCGAGGATCGAAAACAGAATGGTTGTCCACCCACCAAATGTGGTGAACCCGGAAAGGCCAGAACCCGCCCCGATACTCAAAAGAATAAATGTGACGAGGAGGAGGAAAAAGATGGAGATGAGCACGCGATCTGTTTTCAAGGATGCGATAAAGAAGAAGAAGGTCAATATGGCAAACATCGCGAGAAAGAGGCTCACAGCAGATCCAATGTCGCTTGGTGTCATCATTTTGGCAAACCAGATTTCGATGCCTCCAAAGATAACCCAGAACGCTCCGTATGTGCCAAATACCATGGTGCCAAATGTATTGCCTCGAATAAATTCGAGAACGCTGACCAATAATTGAATCATTCCACCAAAGAAGAATGCGGCAGGAAATACGACAGCGACACCACCGCTGTGAAGCAATCCCGCATTATATACGCCTAGCATAAAGGATGTCGCAGAAAATGCGCCTACAGCAAGCGGACCGGGATCAGCGAATTTTGATACTGCTGTGGGTGTTTCAACAGGCGACAGATTGGATGCAGTCGCAAGACCTACGACGTTTTCGGACATTTAGACTTCAGCTCCCTTTGATACTATAGTATGAAATCTACTTCTTGCTCCTTTCTGTTTTTTTATGCATATGATAACGCTTACAGTTTTATGATCATAACACGAATGGAGAATCCTGACAAGCGGGTGAATTCGGCATTGACAGAAAACGAAGGAAAACAAAAAGGCTGCCGAATGGATTTCGACAGCCTCGTATGATGTGCGTGAATGCGGGCATTCGAATCAGGCTTCGTCTTCTTCGAGAAGCGAGTTGTAGACCTTCTCAACCTCAGTCCACTCAGCGTCGTCTTCAATCGCTTCAAAGTCAACGGTCTCAACGCCATCGACTGTTTTTTCTTCGACGCGGAAAATGAATCCTTCTTCCGAGCTGCCGTCTGCTGACATGAGTACGGCGTACATGCGCTGATTGACTTCAAATGTTTCTGCGACAATAAATTCATGCTCATTGCCATCCTCGTCTTCGAGGATAATAATCTGTTCTTCCATCTCGTCTACTTCATGTTCATCGTCATGAGCCATAGCAGGGATAAGCCTCCCGTGTAATCCTTTATTTTCTAACTACGTCATGATACAGGAATGGTTTTCTAAAGGTCAAGCTGTGTGCTGCGAATGCGCGTGTCGCCCCTCATAATGGTGGTGCTTTACGTTATACTTTTTGAAAGGCTCATCGCGCAGGTTATCCATGCGATCGGTCCACACACCCAGTGCGATTCCGACAATGAGCATGATCATCGTGACGAGTGTTTGATGAAGAATGAATCCAACCAGCGCAAACAGAAAGACTAACGAATAAAAGATGTATCGCGTTTTGCGTGACATCCTTGCGCCTCCTTTTCAAACATTATACTGTAGAATAACGCAGTGTTCGAACACTTGTGTCACACAGCGATCACCGGTTTCAAGGGGGATTGAGGATGATTCCATCGATACAGTTTCAAGGCGCGGAACACTGTGCGTTCTATTTTGAAGATGTCCATTTGATGCTTGTACAATTTGAGCGCGAGTCGTTTCGCATGCTGTATCTTCTCACAGGGCAAACGGGAGATGCGCTTACACTTTCGTTTCCTGGAAGTTTGTATACAGAACAGGTGATGGAGCAGGTTGAACGCATTTTTTTTGTTGAATTGAACGAACTGCAACGCGAACCTGTGCGTTTAGCTTTGGGTGCGTATTTCCCTGTCGGTTCAAATCGGGTGGGCGCCTATTATGAACGTGGATCGGATGAGACCACCCTTTACTTTTTGCGCATTGTTGGAGATGCGCCGGACGTGACGCTGGAAACAATAGAAGATCCGAGCGAGCACCGAGCGGTGGCAGAAGCATTTCAGACACGTTATCAGAATGTGTTTTTCATTGAAAAATAGCCGACGATCTGCATCAACGGTCACACGCAGTCGGGGAGAATGGCGCTAAGTTCTGAGGCTTCCTCTACATTAACATGAAAAACGTGCATGAGCAGTTCGACATTCTCGCAATCCTCACGGTCAAGCACGCCTGACCGTCCATTCGTCAAGTTTGTGACAAGCGATTTGCCGAAAAAGTGGGTTGATTTGGTGATGGCCAGATCGTAGCGCCCGACCTGGCCGAGAATTCCGATAAATCGAGTCTCTGTTGTCTCTTGTTCATCATACATCACATCTTCTTCGATCACAGTGTGACTCCTTTTTCTTGATCCATCATCGTCTGAAGCGTTGCGCTCAATTGGTAAAAACGTTGCCTGTCACCTTTGTCAAGCGCCTCATCAATTTCGGCGCGCAGTGTCTCTCGTGAGTTTACACGCGCGGCGATCTCATCAATCAAATCGTTGACAAAAGGCGGTATCGGCATCGGTGGCAAATTCGTGTAAATGTAAAGCGTCTCAGGTGTTGTAAAAAACTGTTGCAGCGCTTTTAGGATCTCATGGGGTTGCGACAGCTTGACGGACGCACCTTGGATCTGCAGACGAGCGATCATGCCTTGGCGGGCGAGAATCAGCAAAGGGACATTTTCAAGTGCAACATTCGTCAGCGTCGTTTGATCGCGGTGCATGTGAACCAAATCCATCACGCGGTCTGCTCCTGAAGGTAAAAGTTTAAGCCTGAGGCCATCGACTTCATTTTGTGTCAACATGGCGATCGACACCCCTCGTTGGTTCTCCTGTCATGAGCCAGGGCCTGCTATCAGTGTAGGGCAAGCTTGACGCGACTTAAACCTGGATTTCCTCTATTATTGTGCGAATTGTGTTCAGCCGTCAAGAAGCAAGTGCCTATGTTCTGGGTGATGAGCCAGGGGAAATCGCAAAAACTGGAAGATCGGATTGCGCAGCTACAGGACACACTACGGACAGAAAAAAAGTGTGGGGGGATATTGTGGCAAGGCAAACCTGGATTTACTGGGCAGGGCTTTACGCGAATAAGTTTGAGGCATACTGTGCGGCACTCTGGGTAGAGGGTGAGCGCCGGATTTACGGACGAAAGGTTCCGGCAGAGGTCCAGCTATATCAGACAGACCGCGGTAAATACGGGATCCGCTTTCGCACGATGTGATTATGCTATAATCTCTTCACGTACATAGGAAATGTGCCTTGTCTGGAGGGATTTTTAATGAGTTACGTACCGACAATTATTGAGCAGACCAGCCGCGGCGAGCGAGCGTATGATTTGTACTCTCGCTTGCTTAAGGAGAGGATCGTCTTTCTTGGCAGTGAAATCGACGATGATGTCGCAAACGCCATCGTCGCGCAGCTGCTGTTTCTCGCTTCGGAAGACCCCGAGAAGGATATCGTCATGTATATTAATAGCCCTGGCGGGAGTGTTTCTGCGGGACTTGCGATTTACGACACGATGCAACTGATAAAACCGGATGTCGCAACGATCGTGGTGGGTCTTGCCGCCTCAATGGGAGCGATTCTTTTGACGGCTGGCGCAAAAGGAAAGCGGTCTGCGCTTCCCAACAGCGAAGTGATGATTCACCAACCGCTGGGAGGAAGGCAGGGTCAGGCGAGTGATATCGCGATCGCGGCAAAGCATATCCTAAAGACGAGGGACCGTCTTAACCAAATTCTTGCAGACACGACAGGTCAGCCGCTGGAACAGGTTGAGCGTGACACAGATCGAGACAATTTCATGTCTGCGGAGGACGCACTGGCCTATGGATTGATCGATCGGATTCTGAAACCGTGAAGAGCGTTCCGTTCTCTGACTTTATGAATAATGCGCTGTATGGTGAATCAGGCTACTACATGACGGATCGCAATCGCTTCGGTCGGAGTGGAGACTTTTACACGAGCGCACAGGTTTCCCCGATTTTTGGACGGTTGCTTGCGCTGTATCTCTTAAAAGGGGCTCCTTCCGGGGAGCCTCTTTCACTTGTCGAGATGGGGTGTGGGGATGGAGACCTGGCCGTCTCCCTTCTCCTGGGATTCATCGCTTTATCCGATAGGACACAGAAAATCCGCTACGCCGGCATCGATCGTTCCTCGGTGGCGATAGCGCGCACACAGGAGCGGCTTAAAAGTGCGCTGACTGTGCAGTGTTCGGGTGACCGCGTGGAGTGGTTGACCTGCACATCGGTTGATGAACTTATGGCGCGCGATTCGACGTTTCGCGGAGCGTTTCTCATTGGCAATGAGGTGCTTGATGCGCTTCCCTGTGAGCGGCTTGAGGTGGATCTTGCGAAAATTCCTGATAAATTCGCGAATGATTCAAACGTGTTCGTATCACGCACTGTGCGCGAAGGGCGCGTGATTGAAAATCACTGCGGGGATGGGAAGTCTTTTGCGATGACGTATACAGTGCAGCCTCATTTGAACGCAAGTGCGTACGCCGAGGCGCATGTATTTCCACTTGTTCAGTCAGGTCACCTCTCTATAGAGGGAGTTCACCAGTTTGAGGCGCCGATTTTTTATCGTCCCTTCTTACAATCGATTGTGAATACGCTCGCGCCGCGCACAATGATTCTGCTGGACTATGGAGGAGAGACGGTGGATGTCATCGGGGATGATCGACCACACGGTAGCTTGCGCGGCTATTTGAAGCATCAGCTTGTAAGCCCTCTTTTTTCGCCTGGCAACGTTGACATCACATATGATGTTGATTTTTCGCATGTGTGTGAGATTCTCGAGGGTATGGGCTATTTCGTCGAACCGCTGATGCGTCAAGGTCCCTTTCTCATGGGCATCATCTCTAATCTGGACGACGCGTCGCGCGTGATTGAAGAGGGTGAATATGCAGCGCTTAAACACCTTGTGATGCCAGGCGGTCTCGGTGATCGCTTTGTCGTCTGTGTGGCACATAGGGATAAGCCGACGGTTTGATCATCACACTAAGGATCATGTGATCAAATCGGGGGTGGCTGGCTTGCGTAGGTGGATTCTGATGAGACAAATGGTGATCTTTGTATTGCAGCTTTTTGCGATTTATTTCGCGGTAAAACGCATGCCGTCAAATCTCCGCTTTAAGACAGCGTTTGCGCTTTTAAATTCTTTGCGAAAGGATCGAATGGGACTGTAAGTTTTGTTCCTATGCCGCACATTTCATGCATATACATTCTGCTAAGGACTCCGTCCAGGGAGGTCATGCGCAGGATGAAAACAGTGCGACAAGATGCGTGGACAGAGGAGGATGACAACAAACTCGCAGAAATCATCCTTCGACACATACAAAACGGCGGTACACAACTTGCTGCGTTTGATGTTTGTGCCGAACTCCTCGGCCGCACGCCAGCCGCATGCGGATACCGCTGGAATGCGTGTGTCCGAAAGCTCCATTTACACGAGATTGACGCGGCTAAACAAAAGAGAAAAGAAAAAAAAAAGGAGGAACACGCTGAGGCGTATGATGAACTGAGTTCGCCCGGGGGAGATGAGATTGTCTCGTGGAACGCCGTTTTTCGCTTTCTGCGACATCGCCGTCACGAATTGCAAGCGATTAAGGCGCGAATTCGTCAAATGGAGCGTGACAGTGAAACGTTTCGTCAGGAGTCAGAAAAACTTCGCCGAGACAAAACGCATTTGCTTGAACAACTGGAGTTGCTTGAAAAGGAGCATGCCGTGATCAGCGAAGATTATCGAACGCTCCTTGGCATCGTTGAACGTGCGCGAAAACTTCAGTGGAAAGTAAATGATATACATAATGATGAGGGCGTGCCTGATTCAACAGATGAAGAAAAAAGGTAAAGACCACATACAAAAAGCCCAGCGATAAAACCGCTGGGCTTTTTGTAAAGGGCATGACGGATTCGTTTACGCTTTTGCAGCCTCGAGATTGGAAGCAACCTGCGACCAATTGACGACATTGAAAAAAGCGCTGATATAGTCGGCGCGTTTGTTTTGGTATTTCAGATAGTAGGCGTGTTCCCAAACGTCGAGTCCGAGGATTGGCGTTTGTCCGTCCATTAAAGGATTGTCTTGATTGGCTGTGCTAACGATCGCGAGCTTGCCTTGCTGATCCACGACAAGCCATGCCCAGCCGCTGCCAAAACGCGTGGTTGCCGCTTTTGAAAATTCTTCCTTGAATTTCGCAAAGCTTCCAAATTGGGCATTTATCGCATCAGCCAAAGCGCCAGTCGGTTCGCCGCCGCCATTGGGGCTGAGAATCGTCCAGAAGAGGTTGTGATTGATAAATCCGCCGCCGTTGTTGCGCACCGCGGTGCGGATGCCTTCTGGCAATGAATTGAGATTTTTAATCAGGTCTTCCGCAGAGCGCGCTTGCAGATCGGGATGTGCCTCAAGCGCCGCGTTCAAGTTATTTGTGTACGTAACGTGATGTCCGTCGTGGTGCACCGTCATGGTTCGCGCGTCAATGTGTGGTTCCAGCGCATCAACAGCATAAGGAAGTGCAGGTGTTTGAAAAGCCACTTCGATCCCATCCTTTCAGTTCTTATGTAGGCAATACTCCCTAAGTATAGCACAAATTCGCATACTGTCATTTTCATCAGGCTTCACTGCGCTTTAAAGGTGCGAGCGCCTCGGCGAACTCTGATGTCAAATCTGCGATGTCCTCAATCCCTACAGAAATGCGAATGAGTCCTCGTGTAATGCCAAATGCGCTCCGTTCTTCTTCCGTAAACCCGCGGTGAGACGTTGTGTACGGATGAGAAAGGGTGGTTGTCACACCGGCGAGCGATGGGGCAAACGGGATGGATGGAAGGCGATGCATGATCTCATCGACGATCACCAGGTCATCTGGGACCCGGATGCTCAGCATTGCGCCATAGCGATTGTGAAACTGGTGTTTGGCGAGCTCATGCCCAGGGTGTGTCGCAAGACTCGGGTGAATCACCTCACAACATGAGAGCGCTACGAGAAACGCGGCGAGCTTTGTGGCGTTCTCACACTGCTTCTCAACGCGCAAGCTGAGTGTCTTGACGCCGCGCGCGACAAGCCATGCATCAAATGGGGTCTGTGCCGTACCGATTGCGACAGACGTCTGACGAATCTCCTCTATCAATGGATCATTGGCGCAGACAACACCGCCGCTTACATCACTGTGTCCTCCCATGTATTTTGTCGTACTGTGAACCACGATGTCTGCACCTAAGGATAAAGGGGTGATGAGTGCCGGTGTGGCAAAGGTATTATCGATCATCAGAAGTGCACCAAAGCGGTGGCAGATCTCTGCAGTTTTCGCAATGTCGAGAATGGTGAGCAGCGGGTTGGCGATACTCTCGCCGATGACCAGTTTAGTTTTGCGTTCAAGCGCACGCTTGAGTGTCGGCTCGTCCGTCAAATCGAGCAGCGACATGGACACCCCGAAGCGGGCAAGAACGGTCCGCAGCAAGACAAGCGTACCGCCATAAATGTCCTGAGAGAGAATCACGTGATCTCCCGCAGCGCAGACACTCAGGACGGCGGCAGAGATTGCGCCCATCCCACTTGCGGCGCTCACTGCGCCTGACGCGTTTTCAAGCGCAGCGAGTGCATTCTCAAGCACTGTACTGTTGGGGTGTCCGTTTCTGCCATAAAGATAGCGACCGTTGGGCTTTGCCTCGTAATACTCCAACACATCGCAGGTGTCATCGAAACGGTAGACGGATGACTGGTAAATCGGTGTCACTTCTGGTCGCGGCGCTTCCCCGTGAAGATGTGTTTCGTCAAGCCGCGCCGCGCGTGTTGCGAGGTGTTTCTCCATGAGGGCGTCTACTCCTTTTTTGTGGCGATGTGTCCATTCGCGACCCAAGTGTTTAAAAACCTCTCGGACGATCGCTGCATCTTCGTCTACTTTACCTCTTAAAAGGATCGCGCTCAACGCAATCCTGCATGTGGATCAGTGCTTCACATGCTTTTATGCGGTTGGGGAATTATGAAGATGTTGGGATGTACCATGCGCGCATCCGTAGGCGTGGGGGTGGCATGCGACAGGAGGTTAGGGCATGAAGGTGAAACAGGCGGCCAGTCTCTTGATTGGACTTGGTCTGTCGCTCGGTCTTACGGGCTGTTATGACCGTACAGAGCTTGAAGAACAAGCGTTCATGGTCACGATGGGAATTGACCGTTCACCAGATCAAAAGGTGATTGCGATCGGCAGGATTGCGGTGCCAAGCAAACTGTCTGGATCAAGCAGTGGGAGTGGGGGAGGTGGCGGGGATTTTCAATCGGGAACTCCGATTGTCTCGGCGAGTGGCTACACGTTGAATGAAGCGTTAAACGTCATGAATACCGGAGTAGAGCGAACGATCAATCTGTCTCATCTGGCGGCTGTATTGGTCAGCGAAAATGTCGCGCGCCAAGGCATGCTTCCCTATTTAAATACATTAACTAGGTATCGCGAGTTTCGCAGGACACTGTTTTTATTTATCACAAAAGGTGCGATCTCCGATATTTTTTTACACGATAAACCGGTTTTGGAGACGTCCGCAACACGAGTGATAGAAGATCTTCAAACAACGGCAACGCGCACAGGGTTTGCGCCCCCGATGCAGGTTCACCAGTTTCTTACGGGACTGGAAACGCCAAATGAAGATCCGATCGCTCCTGTGCTCTCTGTGAATGAAAACGTGGCCGCGCAAAAAGAGAAGACAGCTGGATCGACAGAGACGCTGTCTACCAAGGAGAAAGGTGATATACCAGGCGAGGTTAACCGAAGCGGCGGCAACCCGGTCGAGGATGTGGGTACTGCCGTTTTCCGCGGTGACAAGATGGTTGATTTATTGACAGGTGAACAGACGCGCAGTCTGCAGTTGCTGTCTGGATCTGCGGGGCGCTTGATTTTGAGCGTCCCTTCGCCGATTCACAAAGGGGCACATGTCTCTCTGGCGTTGCGTTACGGCAAGCCGCTTCATGTGCGTTTGACGCTGCGTCCGCATCCGGTTCTCACGATCAAGCAGTCTTTTGAGGCGGAACTCCTTGGCGATGAGTCGAACGGGAATTTTGTGCCGCCTGCCAATCGTCGAAAGCTTGCAAGCGCGCTTGGCGCAATGATTCATGAGAGAGAGATGCTTTTGATCCAGCGCTTGTTCAGCCAGGATCGAGCAGATCCATTTCACTTCTTTCGCTATGCGCGAGATCAGTTTCCGACCAATCAGGCACTGCTAGCCTATAACTGGCATAAGCAACTTCCCACTGTGAAGGTGCTGCTAAGCGTTGAGACGAATGTCCGCAGGCTGGGAACGCAACTCGCCCCTCCTTCTATCCCGTGACACAGCAACGCGCAAAAGAACTCCGTTTTTTCGAATCGTTCCTTCTTCACTGCAGAGGACGGGGCGGTGTGTGAATGGCGATCGGCCTCCCCGTTAACGGATCGCGCACATAGCGAGGGCGTTCGCGCAGGGGCGCAGGGGCTGTCGTCTGGTTCGTGGTATTTTTTGGATCCTCCTGTTTGGCAGATGGAACGTCAATGGCGCTGTGATTGTCAACAGATTTTTTAGACGCGGTGTCGGATGTGGGTTCGGATGCGGTCGTTTCATCATCTTTGGTCGATCGATAAAGCGTTCCGGCCAGTGAGATCATCATCTGTAAAAGCGCTGGATTCTCAACCATCGTTCGCAGAATTTCACTGTTGTGAATCGGCTTTGGCCAAACGTTTTGGCGAAGTGTCGCAGCCAGCTGCGTGACAAGCTCCAGGTATTCGCGCTGTGTGAGCCCGAGTGCGCGACTCTCTGAGGCAAGTCGTTTTCTAATGGTTTGCGTCAGTGCAGCTGTATGTTTTTTATTCTTTCGCGTGTTTTTTTTCATTCAGCACCTCAAATTCGCGGAATACACCGCAGATACGTGATGTCACGTTAGGGATGAAAGAAAGGATGGGAATGAATCAATCCATGCGCGCTATCGCCTATACTCTCGCCGTATTACTCCTTCTCGTCAGCATATGGTTTGGCTTTAAATATGGTTCGGGGGCTCGCTGATTGCAGAATTCTATGATACAATGAAGTGTCAATCTCCATTGGCAACTTTGATGAAGGTGGAATCTTCCGTTGAAATTGATGAGAAACTTGGCCATTATTGCGCACGTAGACCACGGGAAAACGACGCTTGTCGACCAAATGCTGCGGCAATCGGGTGTTTTTCGAGAGAATGAGCACCTGGTAGAGCGCGTGATGGACTCGAATGACCTGGAACGCGAGCGCGGGATCACCATTCTTGCGAAAAACACGGCGATCACGTATCAAGAAACGCTCTTGAACATTGTCGACACACCGGGGCACGCTGACTTTAGCGGCGAGGTTGAACGCATTTTGAAGATGGTCGATGGCGTGTTGCTTGTTGTCGACGCGTTTGAAGGCTGCATGCCGCAAACAAAGTTTGTCTTGCGCAAGGCGCTTGAGCAGGAGTTGAAGCCAGTCGTTGTCGTCAACAAGATCGACCGTCCGATGGCGCGCCCGCTTGAGGTTGTCGATGAGGTGCTCGAACTCTTTATGGAACTTGGCGCAAATGACGAGCAGATCAACTTTCCTGTCGTTTACGCATCGGCGATTCGCGGCATCTCAACGCTTGACCCGGACGTAGAGGGAAAGGATTTTCGCCCGCTGTTTGACACCATTTTGGAAACGATCCCGGCACCCAATGTGGATGAGTTCGCACCACTTCAGTGGCAGGCGAGCATTCTTGACTACAATGAGTTTATGGGGCGCATTGGGATTGGCCGCATCGCGCGCGGTAAGGTGCAGTCTGGGCAAACGGTGGTTGTCCTCAAAGCGGATGGAACGTCAGCCAATCAGCGCATCAGCAAGTTGTACGGGTTTCAAGGATTGCGCAGAGTGGAGTGGGCAGAGGCTGAGGCGGGAGATATTGTCGCCATCGCCGGTCTTGGCGACTTGATGGTCGGCGACACCGTGGCGGACGTCAACTTTCCGGAGGCGCTTCCAAGCCTCTCGATTGAAGAGCCTTCGCTGCAAATGACGTTTTCGGTCAATGACAGTCCGTTTGTCGGGCGAGATGGTCAACATGTCACCTCCCGCAAACTGCGCAGCCGTCTTTATGCAGAACTAGAGCGGGATGTCAGCTTGCGCGTCGAGGATACGGAGAGCCCGGATTCACTCCTTGTCTCGGGACGCGGTGAGTTGCACCTCTCCATTCTTATCGAAACGATGCGCCGCGAGGGGTACGAATTGCAGGTCTCCAAACCGCGCGTCATTTTTCGCCGCAGCGAGACGGGCGAACTGCTTGAGCCGATTGAACATCTTGTCATTGACGTGCCGGAGGAATACGTGGGAACGGTGATGGAGAAGCTTGGGACGCGTCGCGCAGAGATGGTGCAGATGGTGCCGAGCGACTCGAACACGCGACTCGAATTCTATGTTCCCGCGCGCGGTTTGATCGGGTTTCGCAATGAGCTTCTCTCGGCGACGCGCGGCTACGGGATCATGCATCACACGTACCACGGTCACGAGCCGTATCGCGGGGACATTCCAGAGCGACAAAACGGTGTTCTGGTTGCGAGTGAGGCGGGCACCTCGACGGCGTATGCGATCAGTTCGGTCGAAGAGCGCGGCACACTTTTCATCGCGCCTGGCGCCGAGATTTATGAAGGCATGGTCATCGGCGAGAATTCGCGCGATCAGGATTTGGTTGTCAACGTCTGTCGAGAAAAGCATATGTCAAACGTTCGCTCTGCGACGAAAGATGACACCGTACGGCTCAAAACGCCGCGCACACTGTCGCTGGAAGAAGCGCTTGAGTATCTCGCGGAAGACGAATTATGTGAAATTACGCCGCACTTTGTGCGGATTCGCAAACGTGTGCTAAAGAAATCGGATCGCGAAAAAGCGCAAAAGATGTCCTCGCAGCGCGTCTAACGCAAAGGTGACACCGTTGTGAAAAAAGTAAAGCGGCTTTCCGTCGTGTGACTGGCGGGGAGCCGCTTTGTCTTGTCTAGGTGAGAAGGCCGCCATTTGGGCTGATGATCTGACCTGTCAGAAAAGAAGTCTGCGGACTCGCGAGAAAGAGCACAGTATTTGCGATGTCATCAGGCGTGCCAAGGCGTCCGACAGGCGTATCCGCGCTGATTCGGGCGCGGTCTTCTTCTGTGAGCGCCTGGATCATCTCTGTATCAATTGCGCCTGGCGCGACGGCGTTTACGGTGATCCCGGTGGTTCCAAGTTCCTTGGCGAGCGCCTTTGTCAAAGCGATTAAACCGCCTTTTGACGCTGAGTAAGCAACTTCATAGGAACCTCCCGTGATACCCCAGATGGAACTTATGTTGATGATTCGGCCGTACTGTCTTTGAAGCATTGCCGGAAGCGCCTCCTGGATGCAATAAAAAGGCGCTTTTAGATTGGCGTCCATGAGTTGGTCCCAGTCGCTTTCAGTCGTGTCAAGAAACAGTTGTGATCGGGCAATTCCTGCGTTGTTGATCAACAGGGTGACGGAACCGAGCTGTGCCGACGTCTCTTTAAACAGGCGAGTGACATCCGATTTTTTCGTCACATCCCCCTGAATCGCGATGGCGTTGCTTCCGTAGCTTCGGCAGTGCAGTGCCACTTCGCGCGCACTGTTTTCGCGTGTCAAGTAGTTCACAGCCACGTTTGCACCGGCTTTGGCGAGCGCAAGCGCGATGGCGCGCCCGATGCCCCTTGATGCGCCTGTGACGATGGCGGTCTGCCCAAATAAGGGTCTTGTCGTTGACAATGTCTGATTCATTTCATCACTCCCAAAGGGTACCTCCTGTACAATACACCAAAGGTTCGCTACACTCCAAGTGAAGGAAAGGAGTACCTACCCGTTGCGAGGTGCGGTGAAGTCTGAATAGGAAGCCGAACAAACGGTTGGGAGAACAGATACCGCATAGGAGGTATATCATGCAGGCGTTTACAGCTGAAATGGCCGGTACGTTGTATCAAGTCTTGGTCACTGTGGGGCAAACAGTTTCCGCGGGGGAGGATCTCTACATTTTGGAATCAATGAAAATGGAAGTCCCGTTCTCTTCGCCCGTTGCGGGGCGCGTCGTTACGATTCACAAAAATCCGGGGGATTTTGTCAATGAAGGTGATCCAATCGTTACGCTAGAACCGCTGAGATAAGGGGTATGGTTATGAAGGATGTACAGAAAATCCGAGCGCGTATCGAACAGGGTGGAAGTCCTCGCTACCATGCCAAGAATAGGGAGGCGGGTAAGCTCTTTGCCCGTGAGCGGATTGCCAAACTCTTGGATCCGGGATCATTCGTTGAAGACGGACTCTTTGCAAATGCGAAAGAAGAAGATCTGCCAGCAGACGGTGTCATCACGGGGATTGGCAAAATTGCCGGGCGAACCGTTTGCGTAATGGCCAATGACTCGACGGTGAAAGCGGGTTCATTCGGGATGAGAACCGTCGAAAAAATCTTGCGCATTCAGGAGCAGGCGATGAAATTGCAGGTTCCCATCGTCTATCTTGTTGATTCCGCGGGCGCGCGGATCACAGATCAACTCGAAGTGTTTCCTGGGCGCCGGGGGGCGGGACGCATTTTTTACCATCAGGTCCGCATGTCTGGAATGGTGCCACAAGTCTGCGTCCTTTTTGGACCATCGGCGGCAGGCGGCGCGTACATTCCCGCATTTTGTGACGTGGTCATCATGATCGAAGGCAACGCCAGCATGTATCTCGGCTCTCCGCGCATGGCTGAGATGGTCATCGGTGAAAAGGTGACGCTCGAAGAGATGGGCGGGGCATGATGCACTGCTCCGTGAGTGGGTGCGGCGATCTTCTCGTCAAGACGGAGCAAGAGGGCTTGCGTGCGGCACAGGCGTATCTCTCCTATATGCCGCAAAACTTTCGCGATAAACCGCCTGCGAGAGAAGCGGTGGCGCCGAAACCGACCGAAAAAACGCTGGGACAGATCATTCCTGAGCAGCAGAATGCTCCGTTTGACATGCATGAGCTCATTGAAAAATTGGTGGATGAGGACAGTTTTTTTCCAATCAAAGCGCGTTTTGCGCAGGAGATCATTACAGGGTTTGCGCGTATTGAGGGGCGAGTCATTGGCATTGTCGCGAATCAGCCGCGTGTCAAAGGCGGTGTGCTGTTTGTAGACAGTGCGGATAAAGCGGCGCGCTTCATGACGCTGTGCGACGCGTTTTCGATCCCGCTTTTGTTTCTCGCAGACGTGCCTGGCTTTATGATCGGAACAAAAGTAGAGAGGGCAGGCATCATCCGGCACGGGGCCAAGATGATCGCCGCCATGGCCGAGGCGGTCGTTCCAAAGATATCGGTTATCGTGCGCAAGGCGTATGGCGCAGGTCTTTATGCGATGGCAGGCCCTGCGTTTGAGACAGACGCGGTGATTGCGCTTCCCACCGCGCAAATTGCGGTGATGGGGCCAGAGGCGGCTGTCAATGCGGTGTACAGCAATACGATCGAAGGGCTGTCGGGCGAGGAGCGGCAAGCGTTTATTGAGGAAAAGCGCGAGGCGTATCGACAAGATATTGAGATTGTACGCCTCGCTTCGGAATTGATCGTTGACCACATTGTGCAGCCGGAGCAGTTGCGTGACGAGCTTGCGCTGCGCTATGCGGCATTGGCTTCAAAGAATGAGACTTTCTCCATGCGAAAACACGCGGTGTACCCCGTTTGAGAATCGTCCTAATGCGCGTCCCCGTGTGGTTGCAGCCGAAGTTCACGATCGAGTGAGCGTTTCATCCGCTCCATCTGAATGTCAAAAAAGAGGTCTTCAAGATCCTCGCGGACGGTGGCGGTCAGCCGCCGCGGGATGCGTGTGGCGCGCCTGAAGGTGTGTCCGATGGCTTGAAACACATCGCCTCGATGCGCGCGAATCATTGGCAGCACGGCAGTTGCAAACAGGGCGATGCCGGCGCCTAAGAAGATGCCTTCAATTGATACGCGTTGGTTCACTCAGTCACGTCCTTTCGCAGTAGCCGCGCCCGATTAAAGTGGCGTGATGTCAAGCGTGCGCTTAGTGTACACCATGCCCCTTGTCTGCATGCGCATCCCAGTTTTCGGGAACGATACGCAGTGCAACTCACGCGTAATGTTCGCTTGGGAGATTCATGTTTTAGAGGGGGAGAACTGCATGAGACGTCCGTTTACAGGTTCGTCTACGGCTTGGTTTGCACTTGGCGTAGTGACGCTGGTCGCACTTCCGCCTGTGCGCCGCGTGTTGCGCACGGCGACGGTCAGCGCAGTGGTCGGCGCGATGCGCATCGGCGACACGATTCGCACAACAGGTCAGCGCGTCACGACGGAAACGCGCCGAATTTTTGAAGACGCGTCGGCCGAGCGAGATACAATGCGTCACGAGTCGATTGACCCGCGCTCGTGGTTGCGGGATAAGGTTGTGCACAGTGTGGCGACGACGATGGATGCGGCAGATTCGGTCGCGCGTAGTGTTCGTTCAGCCCTTAATCAACGTGAAGTAGACGTTGAGACGGGGGCGATTGGGATGCCGGTGGTGGATGAAAAGACACAACGCGCTGCGAATGAATGGTCGAGTCAGGCGGTTGCAGACTCGTATACCGTTACAGAACAAAAGCCTGGGGCATCTGCCGCGAGGAAACAGGCGAATCCGCCGCAGAGCGCGTACCAGGAACCTATGCAATCAAGTGGCGGGGTGCCAGGTGACTTTGCACTGCGCAATCAGGATCAGTTAAAAGCATTTCAAGAGGATGTGCGCGACGTTGGAGCGTCGCTCATGCCACAGTATCGCAGTCTGCTTCAAGGTGAAGAGCCTCAGCACTAAGGGGCTGTGGCTTAGCGAATAAACGTGGATCCTCTCCCATTTCGCCCTTTTTGCTTTAGTTTGAAAAAATGATGTTGACACTGTGCGGCGTGTGAATGGAGTGTCCATTCACACGCTGTTTTGTGCGATTGGGCAGTTTTTGCCCGCAGCCAAAGCGGCCGTCATCTGCGGGTTGGGGGACCCTTTTATGTCCCTGAGGAGATGGATAACGCTTTTGCGAAGACGAAGATGTGTGCAAAAGGCGGAGAGCCGTTAACGGCATACGCAAATCGGTTGGCCGGACTGGTAAGGGCGAATTCCGTATGCGGTGTTTCATAAGGTAAGGTGACTGGGGTCAGACATAGTAGCAGTGCGCCTTTTTTCGTGCAAGTCACCCCTTGTGTTTTTATCATTGCGCGTGGGTGAGCGCACGCGTGCTGTGAATCGGCGGATTTACAGATTTCATCGCGTGGTCACACGCGGCGAGCAAGAAGAATGTCGCGTAGTCGTTCGTCCTATTCAGGCGTGTCAATGGCGCTCCGAAGAAGAACTGGGCGAGTTGGATCGCGTTTAAGAGCGGCCCCACCCAGGTTATCCATGTAATGCGCGTCGCAGTTTGCTCTGCGAGGGTATACGTTTGTATCCATTGATCAGGCGTGCCTTGAAGATAGAGATGGGGGCCGTGGCGCTGATGCATTTCAAGTGGTTCGTCGCTCTTTTTAAAGAGGACAATGGTGTGAACCTGCGCGTTGCGTGTCACAGGATCGAGCAGCTTGTCGCGTGAAAAAGCGGCGTCACATGAAACCGTGAGGTTTCTTTGCGCTGCAAAATGGCGCATTCGCGCGTAGGCTGGATCATCCTCTGCATTCCACGCACAGACAATCGTCTTTGCCTGCTTCATCTCATAGAGGTCTATCCCCGTATACATTGGAATCATCAGGCAGTTTTCATGGGTCACACGTTCAGCGATGTTGAAGAGATAACGTGAACACAAAAGAAGGATGCGCGGATTAAGGGCGATCAACAACCCTTGCGCGCGCAGTGGGTGGCGTGTGATGACGGCATGCGTGAGCGCAGAAAAAAGTGCGGTCTTTGACAATCGGTCAGAGAGTGCAGTCAAAGCGAGCGGCTCGACGTTTTCTTGATCGATCCGCACAATTGCCTCACCGGCCTTGGCGGCGGCAGACAGCGTGTGGTGGCGGCGGACATAGCCGCTAAAGTTAAGCAAAAAGAGCGCCGCAAGGACGATGTAGGATTCGCGCAGCGCTGCGACAAAGAGCGCCGCCGCAGTGAGAAGTACGTCATCGCTGACATGAAGCCGCTGTCCGAGAAGATGGATGCGCCTGCGCACGGGTGTGTATCCGCTCGCCACCGAGACGGCAGTGGAGAGTTCAAAAGCGATCAGGCTGTCTGCCGCGTCGCTTCGTCCAAAGATGACCCTGCGCAAAAGAGTTCCGGCGATTGTCAAAAGAGGAAGTGCGACGGCGACTTTCTGTGCCGACATCGCATAGGTTGCGGCGCGGCGGATGTCTTTGTTCGAACGGTCCAAGCGGCCACAAAGCGCACTGATTTGCCAAGCCCTTAAAAATCGATCGTCGTACTGGATGAGCATTCGGCCAGTGCGCGGATTGCCTTTGGCGGATAAAATGCCTTCGACCATCCCGAGCAGAGCTTCGATCTGCGCGCGTGCATCTGGGTCGTCAAGTCCGCTCATTTTCACGCGCATGCGTTGGTTGCACGTCTGTGTCACAAATGGTTCCCTCCTCCAAACCGGGTCGCACACTGCTTGAATCTTTCCTGTTCCGTCAGGTACAGTATGTCCAAAGTTCCGATTGAATCGGCTTAACTTGTGTGATAGGGTGAAACAAGATACAGATGATCGGAAAGTGTGGTGGGTTTGGTGCTGGTTAATGTTGTCGAAGAGGTTGCGCGCTTTACGCTGGATGAGATGCTGACGCGCATGGATGGCGTGTGCGCGTGTGAGGTTTGCAAAACAGACATGTTGGCGATTGCGCTCAATCACTTGACACCTCACTACAGTTCGCGACCCGATGGTCAGGCCTATTCCAAAGCGGGCATGCAGTTTGACCAGGCGCGTGTCGATCTGATTCGCGAGTTGACCAGGGCGATCTGGATTGTTCATGAAAATTGCAAACATGCGTGAAGATAAATGATACGTATAGACGCTTTACTTTTCTTAGTGTGTGAGTTCATGTACAATAAGTAAGGATCATTTGTGCTGGAATGGCGATGACCCTTACTTTTTGATTTGTCCAGATTGGCGAGGAGATTGTAACGTTATGAAATTATCCCGTCTTCGATGTAGGACTGGCAACGATGTGACAGACGCTTATCTTGAGGGAGACGCGCGCATCCGCGCGTTTTATGACTATGGGTTTGACCGTGACAGTTTAAAGCGCAGAGCGCTGGATGTCGCAAAGCGCTATGATGAGTCACAGCGCGTCCTTTTGCTTGAGGCGATTCGCGAACAACAAAATGACATGACAGACATCCAGCGCGCACAGTGGGAGCGACTGCGCGATCCGCGCGCGCTCGTCGTGGTCACGGGTCAACAAGCGGGACTTTTTACGGGTCCGCTTTATACGATTCACAAGGCGCTCTCAACCGTGGCGTTGGCGCGGCAGATGGAGCAGGAGATGGGCGTACCTGTCATTCCTGTGTTCTGGGTTGCGGCAGAAGATCACGATTTTGACGAAGTAGCCAGTGCACACTATGTTACGGATGAGGGTACACTGCGTCGCGTCGCGTTAAAAACCCGGCCTGTTCCGCGCACGCCAGTAGGATTTCACGATGTGCCAGCGCGTGAAATGAGAGAGATGCTTGAGCGAATCTCTGCAGATTTGCGCGATGGGCTTTACACAGCAGACCTTGTCGCAGGATTAAACGCGCTTCATGCGGAGCATTCGCGAATGGGTACACTTTTTCAAAAGACGTTGCAGGCGTGGCTTGGGGAGTTTCCGATTCTCGTAATCGATCCTACGACGCGCGCGATGAGGCGGGCGGCGGCAGCTTCATTTGCACAGGTTCTGGATCGTCCGCGAGTTTTTCGCGATGCGGCGCTTGCTGGTGCGAAGCGTTTGCGCGACGCCTCGTTTAAAACACAGGTCGACGTCAGTGCAGAACACTCTTTGCTCTATCTCATTCAGGATCGCATTCGAACGCCGCTTGATCTCTGTGAACAGGCGGATGCGCTAAAAATGCGCGATTCGGGTGAGTTGATTCAAATCGAAACATTGAAAGAGCGCTTGCGCGATGAGCCGGAGATTTTTTCGGCGGGCGTGCTCTACAGACCGGTTGTGCAAGATTTTCTCCTGCCCGTTCTCGCTTATGTCGGCGGGGCGGCAGAGGTTTCTTACCATGCCATGATGGGAGAGATTTTTCGCGAAGCGGGAAGGACTATCCCCCCCCTTTTTCTGCGCCAGCGGGTGACGCTGGTGCCGCCATCCATTGTGCGTTCTGCCAAAAGACTGGGGCTGTCTTGGCGCGATGATGTGCATGCGGCGCTGCGCGACAAAGTGGCGCAAAGCATGAATCCACCGCTTAGCCGTGTGGTGGATGAGATGAAGCAGGAGATCCGTGAACTGCTCGGCGGACGGGAAACCTATTTTGATGAGGTGGGCCATCGCGCACGGCGCGATTTGCAAAAAACACAGGCGACGTTTTTGCGTGAAATCGAGCGCCTGGCGGCGCGCTCGGAGCGAGCGCTTCGCAATAAGCATAAGGAGCATGCGGCGCTTAGTGAGCGAATGACTGCGTGGTTAGAACCAAAGGGAGGAGAGCAAGAGCGTATTCTCTCTCCGCTGTCCATCCTTGCGCACTTCGGCACGTCGTGGATGCACATACTGGCTGGCTTGGATGCGACAGAGATGAACGATATGATCTACCTCGAAATAACGGAGTAACCGGTTGTTTATCCCGCAGATGATGGCGCGTGAGCGCAATGTCACCATCTATCTTGAAATTTGAGTGATCAGCCGCTTGAATTTTTCCTAACCAAAATCATAAAAAATCCTGCCTTCACCACAAATGGAGGCAGGATTTTGTGTTTGTATCACGAATTCAAAAGAAAGTGGTGAAAAGTGGGGCATTGTGGGGGAAATTGCGTGGATGAGGGGGCGCTGGCATGTTTCTGGGTGAATTTCAGCACAGCCTGGATGACAAAGCGCGCTTGACGATTCCCGCAAAGTTTCGCGAAGGTCTCGGCGGCTCATTTATTCTTACAAGGGGACTTGATCAGTGTCTTTTCGTCTTTCCCCGCGCAGATTTTGAGGCGCTTGAAGAAAGACTTCGAGCGATGCCACTCTCGCGCAGTGATGCACGGCAGTTTGTTCGTTTTCTCTTTAGCGGGGCTACGGAGTGCGACCTTGATAAACAGGGACGAGTTCTCATCCCAGCCAATTTGCGCGAGTATGCTTCCTTAAAGCAGGATTGTTTTGTCGTTGGCGTGGGACCTCGTGTGGAGATTTGGAGCGGTGAGCGCTGGAAAGCCTATAGTGAAGGGGCGGCATCGTCCTTTAACGAATTGGCAGAGAGCCTTATGGATCTCAATCTTTAACAGGAGGTGGACACCTTGGAAAGTACGTTTGTTCATCGCACGGTAATGCGAGAGGAAGCGGTGGCTGGTCTCGCCGTTCGCTCAGGAGGTCTCTATGTTGACGGGACGCTTGGCGGTGGCGGTCATGCGCGCGCGATTCTTGACGCAACAAACCCATCTGGAAAACTGATCGGCTTTGATCGCGATCAAACTGCGCTTTTATACGCGCAAGAGTGGGCTCGGGCATACCCGAACCGGGTGACCCTCGTGCACGATAATTTTTCGAGATTAGATGATCATTTGACACAGTTAGGCATTGAACACGTCGATGGAATCCTCTGCGATCTCGGCGTTTCCTCCGTACAGCTTGATCGCTACGAGCGGGGATTTTCCTATCAGGCTGACGCGCCGCTTGACATGCGGATGGATCAGACGCAGGGAGAAACGGCGGCAGATTGGATTGCAACGTGCTCCGTCCAGGAGCTTACACACATTTTCTTTACGTATGGAGAAGAGCGTTTTTCTCGCCGTATCGCTGAGCGAATCGTCGCTTTGCGACAGCAGGCGCCGATTCAAACGACAGGGCAACTTGCGGATATTGTCAAAGACGCAATTCCGGCACCGACACGCCGAACGGGACCGCATCCGGCCAGACGCGTCTTTCAGGCGCTTCGCATCGCGATTAATGACGAATTGGGATCACTTGAGCGCCTGATTCCTATTGCGCTTGCGCGATTGGCCATAGGTGGACGGCTCGCGCTGATCTCGTTTCATTCGCTGGAAGACCGCATCATAAAACAGCGGTTTTTAGAGGCCGCAAAAGGATGTGTCTGCCCACCCCAGTTTCCAAAGTGTGTTTGTGGCAGGGAGGAGCAGTTTCGTGTTATTGCGAAAAAAGGAATTGTTCCGTCCGATCGTGAGCTAGAAGAAAACCCACGTTCGCGTTCAGCGAGGCTTCGCATCATTGAACGAATCTCTAACACATCTCAACCATAGAGTGATGAATCATAAGGAGCTAGCATAAATGGCGATTGAACCACTATCGAATCATTCGGCCCATACGCCGATTCCGCGCTCTAAAGCAATTGAAAAACCACTTCAGACAAAAAGACCAGATCCGCACGCCAAACGGGAAATCAAAGACCGCCTCGGATTGATCGGAAGTCTGCTCCTTTGTGCGTTCGTCGGTGTCTTTTTGGTAAGCCGCTATGCGGCGCTTGTCACGCAAAGCCAGGATATTATCCAAATCAAGCAGTCGCTTACGCAACAAAATGCGCTGGACGCGGCGCTACAGGGGCAAGTGCTTCAATTGTCATCACCTGAACGGATTCTCACGATCGCAGAGAAGGCACTCCACATGAAGGCGGCAACGCCCGTTGTGATTGGAGCTACGCATCCTTGAGCAATCGGACTACAAGACGGCGCTCGGTGATCTTGCGGCTCGTTTTTTCGCTTGTTTTTACAGTTTTCCTTGTGCGTTTGTTTTCGGTTCAACACGCGTACGCTTTTCTAAAACAGTGGTCAAAAAGTGAATGGTACACTCAATCGATCATCAAGCCGATGCGCGGATCCATCTATGACAGCAACGGAGATCAACTCGCGTTTGACGTCCCTGCCTACAACCTCGATATGGACATTCAGGACCTCGCGTCGCGCGGGAAGGCGTTTGTGGCCAAAATCGCTAACCGTCTAAGCCCGGTGCTTGGCGTCTCGGCGAGTGCGATCACCGCTCAAATTGAACGCAAGGATGTCGCGTGGCTGCGCTGGTATCCGACGATGGTCAATCTGACGCTTGCTAAAAAGAATGCGGTTGTCAAGGTGTTTCAAGCGCTCAATGTCAGCCAGGATGTCAATCCTAACAAGACGTATCTGCGCGTCTATCCGGCGGGCACTTTCGCGTCGCACGTCTTGGGATTTGTCGATCAGACGGGGACGGGGGTCGCGGGTACGGAACTCGAGTACAACCGCTACCTTGCAGGGAAACCGGGAATGCGCACCTTTGTCTCAGACGCGGCAGGCAATCCGATCCCCTTCAAGCCAGTCGTGACAAAACCGGTTCAAAACGGCGATAATGTCTATCTCACACTCAACGCATCGATTCAGCAGTCTGTCGATCAGGCGCTTGCGCGCATTCAGAAACGCTTTCACCCGGCGCATGCAGCAATCATTGTCGCCGACCCATGGACTGGCGCCATTCTTGGCATGGGCGCGTTACCATCGTTTAACCCGAATACGTACTGGAAATATCCTGCCTCAACCCTTGACACAAACTGGGCGATTTCTGATCCGTTTGAGCCTGGATCGACCTTCAAAATTGTGACGTTGACGGGTGCGCTCGCGACACACGCAATCAATCTCAACCAAACGTACATGTCAGGAGTCGACTATGTAGACGGCGTCCCGATCCACGACTGGAATATTTGGGGTTGGGGGCGCATCACCTATCGGGAAGCGATGATCGTTTCGAGCAACGTCGGGTTTATCCACATCGGACAGGCAGAAGGGCCGATGACGCTTGCTCACTACATTGCACTCTATGGCATGAACAAACCTACGGGTATCGATCTTCCGGGTGAGGGGACATCGATTCTCTTTGATCCAAAGCATATCAACCCCGTGGATTTTGCGACGACGACGTTTGGCCAAGGGCTTGCAGTGACACCGATTCAGCAGGTGGCGGAAGTCGGTGCGGTGGCAAACGGCGGACTCTTGATGAAACCGTATGTGGTGCAAAAAATTGTTTCGCCTAGCGGGCGTGTGGTGTACTACCGCAAGCCAGACGTCGTGCGCAGGGTTGCCGCAAAAAGCATCATGAATATGATCACAAACGTCATGGTACAAGACGTGAGTCAGGATCCTACCCTCTCCGCTTACGTGCCAGGGTATGACGTTGCTGGAAAGACAGGAACCGCACAAATTCCGAGTCCAAAAGGCGGGTACTACGCCAATAAATACAACCTTTCATTTATTGGCTTTGCTCCAGCGAATCACCCGGCCATCGATATCTATGTCACGGTCAGTGAACCGCACCATGCGATACAATACGGAAACGATGTCTCGTCGCCGCAGGCAAAGATCATCATCGGGCAGTCACTTCGCGCGTTGCGCGTCCCGCCTGTCGGGGCAAGTCCGAACTCTCCTTTTGCACAAGTTTCGCTGACGTCGTTTCGTACAGTGCCAAACCTGCGCGGGATGAACATAGCGGAGGCAACCGCCGAGCTTACAAGACTTGGTCTGCACCCGGATGTGATTGACAGCTCTGGGCGCGTAATTCGTCAGTGGCCAGCCGCCGGGCAGCGTGTCGCCAGCGGATCAGCCGTCGCCTTTGCGAGCAACCAGTCTGTCGCAAAAGCAGGGAGTGTGCGCGTTCCAAACTTTAGCGGGGTGCCTATGCAGGAGGCTGTGAATCTCTGCGCGATTCTCGGACTTACGCTTGAACCGTCTGGCTCTGGATACGCGAGTGCGCAATCCATCAAGCCAGGTACCGTCACGCCGATTGGTTCGGTTATCACGGTCAAGTTTACCCCGGCGCTCTCGCTAGGTGGCAACTAGCCCTGCCGTGCGGTCTAATCGACGATTTCCTGCATAAAATCGTGTGGACAAGACAGTCCAGCGATTCGAGGGGAACGTCATGCGCATCACACAGTCAAAAGTCCGCCGAAGAATCTACTTCGCGCTGATCGGCTTGCTGGCCGCAATTGGTATGTTGCTTGGTCGGGTGTTTCATATCACCATTGCCGCCAATGAGTTCTATCGCACACGAGGAAACGCTGTGCTCGTGAGAGATTTGCCCATCTCGGCGGTGCGCGGTGAGATTCTTGACCGCAACGGCACGCCGCTTGTCTATACGGCGACTGCCGCGAAGATTATCGTGGTGCCGCGCCAGATCAAGAATCCAAAAGAGACAGCGCTGCGCCTTCACGCCATTTTAGGCGGATCATTGCTATCGATTGAAAAAGCGCTGCGCCTTGGACAGTTGACACGCTACATCAAACCAGCCGGTATGAGACTTTCTGAGGCAAAAACGCGCGCGATACGCGCACTGCGTCTACCTGGCATCTATCTTGTTGAAGAAGGGACGCGCACCTATCCGTTCGGGAGTATGGCGGCGCAGGTTCTTGGTTTTACCGGTGGCGATGGGCAAGGGCTGAGCGGAATTGAAAAACAGTTTAACAAGCAGTTGGAGGGTCGCAAAGGCGCGCTTCAATTCATCGCAAACGCACGCGGTCAAGAGATTCCAAACACCAATGACAACTATGTCCCGCCTGTTCCGGGACTTGATGTAGAACTGACGCTGGATCGCCAAATTCAGCAGTTTGTCGATCGTGAAATCGAGCGCGTCGTGGCGACGTACAGTCCCGATCACGTGACGATGATCGTCGAAGATCCAAAGACAGGACAAATCCTTGCAATGGGAAATTACCCATCGTTTCTGCCGAGCAACTGGCGACATGTTCCGCCGGATGTTTACAATCGCAATCTGGCAATCTGGCAGACGTTTGAGCCTGGTTCAACGTTTAAAATTGTGACACTCGCCGCGGCACTTCAAGAAAAAAAGGTGAATCTCAAAGAGAAGTTTTACGATCCTGGGTACTATGAAGTGGCGGGACATAAAATTCGTTGCTGGAAAGCAGGCGGCCACGGCAGTCAATCCTATTTGAATGTTGTGGAAAACTCGTGCAACCCAGGGTTTGTTCAACTTGGCGAGCGGCTTGGCAAACAGTCACTCTTTTCGTTCATACGTGCGTTTGGCTTCGGGAAGAAAACGGGTATCGCGCTTCCCGGAGAAGGAAAGGGAATCCTTTTCTCGCCAAAACGTGTCGGACCTCTGGAACTCGCGACAACCGCGTTTGGTCAAGGTGTCTCGGTGACGCCGATTCAACAGGTGATGGCGGTAGGCGCCGTGGCAAATGGCGGCGTTTTGATGAAGCCGCAGATTGTCAAAGAGTTTCTAAACCCGACAAACGGTCACGTGCAAATGATAAATCCCGTCGCTGTTCGCCGTGTCATCAGTACACAGACTGCGAGTGAAGTAAGAAACGCCCTGGAGAGTGTGGTCGCGCAGGGAACAGGCGCTAATGCGTATCACGAAGGGTATCGAATCGCTGGCAAGACAGGAACGGCGCAAGTCGCTGTAAACGGGCGATATTCGGGTACGCACTACATCGTTTCCTTCATCGGCATGGCGCCGGCAAACAATCCATCGCTTGTGGCCTATGTCGCAATTGACTACCCGCGACCCAAGGGGTCGCCGGTCTTTGGCGGAGTGATCGCAGCGCCTGTCGTCGGACGGGTGCTGGCAGACAGTCTGCAGGCACTTGGCGTCAAACCGCAGGTAACTGGAATTCCCAAGAAATATCGCTATGGCATCGATCCAGTGCTCACGGTTGTACCAAGCCTCGCCGGACAGACCTACCAGAGTGCGGTGCAGGCGATCACACAGAGTGGCTCGATTCTGCGAATTTCCGTCACGGGGAGCGGTCCCTATGTGATCGGCCAAGCTCCGGCGGCGGGTACAAGACTTGAGCAAGGTGCAACGGTGCGCTTGATGCTAGGTCCAGGGCCACAGACCAGCGGTAAGGCGACAGGTGGTTCGTAAAGTTGACAACGGCTTTGGCACGGTTCAAACTGGATTGTCAAAACAAATCCAAAGCATAAAAATTTAGCATATAGACCAGGTGGGGGAGCGCTTGTGAAACCATTACGGCAACTCGCGGATCGTCTCGTTCTTGTCAATGCGATCGGATCGCTTGATGTGCAGATCGACAGCATCGCAGATGACTCGCGAAAGGTAAAACCGGGCGGGCTTTTTGTCGCCATTCGCGGGAATCGGGTCGATGGGCACGCCTATGCAGAACAAGCCGTTGCGCGCGGCGCAGCTGCGCTCTTGGTTGAAAAAGCGTGCAAGGTGGACGTTCCTCAACTGATCGTGCCATCCACGAGACGCGTCGCACCGATTGCGGCACAATGGGTGCTCGGTGATCCGGCGGATGACATGGTCTTGATCGCGGTGACTGGCACGAATGGAAAGACGACGACTGCCACCCTGATTGAGCAGGTGCTACTCGCGATGGGGCATGCGACAGGCCTGATTGGCACGATCGCGCAGCGCTGCGGTGGTGTTGCCCTGCGCGATTCCGGGATGACGACGCCTGAGGCGGTGGAACTTGCAAACGTCTTGCGCGAGATGCGCGATCTCGGGACAAAGTATGTCGTGATGGAGGCGTCATCGCATGCAATGGAGCTTGCGCGCGTGGCAGGACTTGCGTATCGCGTCGCAGCGTTTACCAATCTAACGCAGGACCATCTTGATTTTCATCAGACGATGGATGCTTATGCACGCGCCAAAGGGAAGCTGTTCTCGCGGCTTGGCAATCGCTTTACACCACTTGCAGACGGCGGGTTGCCTGTGGCGGTGCTGAATGTGGATGACGCGCAGGCGAGTGTGTATGCTGCCGAGACGGTTCAACAAATCGTCACGTATGGCATCGATCATCCGGCGGATGTGCGCGGGCGTGATGTCGTGATCCGTGCAGATGGCACTCAATTTGTCATTGATTCGTTTGCCGGCAGCGCAGAAGTGCACTTGGCGACACCGGGGCGCTTTAGCGCCTACAACGCGCTTTGCGCCACGGCGAGTTGCCTGGCGCTTGGGATCCCGCTTCAAGCGATCGCAAAAACGCTCTCGTCGCTGCCCGGTGTATCAGGGCGCTTTGAGCCTGTACGCGCAGGACAGCCGTTTGCGATTCTCGTCGACTACTCGCACACGCCGGACAGTCTGCAAAATGCGCTCGATACAATACGGGAGTTTTGCACAGGGCGGGTGATCACGGTCGTCGGTTGCGGCGGTGATCGCGACCGGACAAAACGACCGATCATGGCGCGCGTCGCGGCACAGCGCAGCGACTTTTTTGTGCTGACATCTGATAACCCTCGCACAGAAGACCCCGAAAAGATTCTTGACGATATGGAAGCTGGCATTCGTGACGTGGCATCTGAGCGCTATGCGCGGATTACGTTGCGTGAAGAAGGGATTCGCGCAGCGCTTAGCGTAGCGCAGCCGGGGGATGTTGTCTTGATTGCGGGAAAAGGGCACGAGACCTATCAAATCTTAGGAACGACCTATCACGATTTTGATGATCGACAGGTCGCAAAAAGGATTGTGGAGGAACAAGTCCAATGATTGAGGCAAATCTCTCGTTTGCGGCAGAAGCCGTCGGAGGCGAACGCTCTGGCGCAGATCTGCTTTTTTCGGGTGTCACGATTGATTCGCGCACGGCGAGAGAACGGCAACTGTTTCTGCCGATTGTCGGTGAGACATTTGACGGCCACGCGTTTGTAAAGGATGCGCTTGCGCGCGGCTGTGTCGCTTTTTTTTGGGAGCGGCACAGACCGCTGCCTGAAGCGCTTCGCGAATACCCGCACGTACTCGTTGAGCGCGGTATCGACGCGCTACACGCGCTGGCAACCGCATACCGTGCTCAGTGCCATGCGCGCGTCATCGGAATTACAGGCAGCAATGGCAAGACGACGACCAAAGACATGCTGGCGACGGTTTTAAAAAAGCGGTTCAAGACGGCTGCCACCGTCGGCAATTTGAACAATGAGTTTGGATTGCCGCTCTCGATCCTTTCGTGGCCGATCGACACCGAGGTGGCGATCCTAGAGATGGGGATGCGCGGCGCTGGACAGATCGCGGCGCTGTGTCGCATTGCACAACCTGACATCGGTGCGATTACGCTGATCGGCGAGGCTCATTTGGAACTTCTCGGCTCGCGGCGCGCGATTGCCGACGCGAAATGGGAACTGATCGCGGCGCTGCCAAGTGGTGGTTTTGCTGTTCTTCCCGAAGATGAGCCACTGTTGAGGCGCGCACCTCCCGCGGGGGTTCGCGTCACGACATTTGGTGAATCGAAGCAGGCTGATGTGCGTGTGACAGATTATGCATCGCATGGTGCTTGTGGCGCAACGTTTGTGCTTGATCCGCCTGGCCTTATTGTAAAGCTCAAAGTCCCGGGCATTCACATCGCGAGAAATGGCGCCCTTGTTTATGCTGTCGCACGGGAACTTGGCATGGCTGACGAGGAGATTGGCGAGGCGCTCGGGGCATACACCAGTTCAGCGGGACGGCAAGCCTTGGAAGAACTCGCGCCAGGCGTTCTATTGATCGATGACGCGTACAATGCGTCCCCGACATCGATGGCACGCGCACTTGAAGTCTTGCGCGATATGCCGCACGCGCAGAAGATGGCCGTGCTTGGGGATATGCGGGAAATTGGTGAGCCGGAAGATGAAAAACATGTGGCGCTTGGGGAATCACTCGCCGCGTATGGCGTCACGCAGTTGATTGCAGTAGGCCACCATCGCAAAGCGATCGAGCACGGCGCGCGACAGGCGCAACTCACGGATGTACAGACGTTTGCGTCTGCGCAGGAAGCGGCGGAATTTATCGCGCAAAACGTGTGCGGCGAATACACAGAGCGCGGCGACATTGTCATTTTGGTCAAAGCGTCGCGCGCGGTTGGCCTTGAGCGAGTGTCGGATGCGCTCAGGGATTCGTTTGCCGCGCTTAAGGGGGAATGACATTGGACGTAAAATCACTCACCTTCATTCTGGTGGTATCCTTCTTGATCGTCTTGTTTCTAGGGCCGCTTGCGATTCCTCTTTTGCACCGCTTTAAATTCGGTCAATCGATCCGCTCTGAAGGCCCCGCTCGCCATCAGGCTAAATCAGGCACCCCGACGATGGGGGGGATTCTCTTTGTCCTTGCCACAACATTTACCGCGTGGCGTTTCTCAAACTCCCCCACCACATGGATTTTGCTGCTTGCGATGCTGGGATTTGGAATTGTGGGCATGCTAGATGACGCACTAAAAATCGTGCGCAAGCGCAACCTCGGTCTCACTGCGCGACAAAAGCTGCTTGGTCAAGTCACCGTTGCGGTGATTTTCTATCTCGTGCTCTATGCGCGCGGCTGGCATTTTGAATTAAATCTGCCGGGACTTTTACACCCGCTTTCGCTCGGCATTTTTTATCTTCCTTTTCTTGCCCTTTTTATGATCGGCACGGCAAATGCAGTCAATCTGACAGATGGGCTCGACGGATTGGCGGCGGGGACAAGCTTTGTTGCATTCGCAGCGTTTGCTGTGCTAGCGTGGTGGAACAGCCAGTGGAACGTATCTGCTTTTTCGACCGCTGTGGCGGGATCCTTGCTCGGCTTTCTGTACTATAATCGCCATCCCGCGCGACTGTTCATGGGGGATACAGGATCGCTTGCGCTCGGCGGTGCACTCGCTGCAGTCGCAGTGCTTTCACGCTCAGAAGTATGGCTTATCCTGATTGGCGGCGTGTTTGTTATAGAGACGCTCTCTGTCATCCTTCAGGTGATCTCGTTTCAATCAACGGGCAAACGGATTTTCAGGATGAGTCCGCTCCATCACCACTTTGAGCTAGTCGGCTGGTCCGAGTGGAAGGTGGTCACTGTGTTTTGGCTGGCGGGCATTCTGTGTAGTCTGGCTGCGCTTTACTTTGTCATTCGCCCATAACATCTCGATTTGACTTGACGGAAAGGTTGAGCGGCATGGATTTAAAGAATCGGCGCGTCCTAGTTGTGGGGCTTGCGCGAAGCGGGGTTGCCGCGGCTAAATTGCTTCACAAAATGGGAGCGCAGGTTGTCACCAATGACGCTTCACCCCGCGACTCGCTGCGTTTTGCGATCGAAACCCTCCAGCCGCTCGGAATTCCGGTGGTTTCGGACGGACACCCATTTACACTGCTTGACAGTACGTCACTCATTGTAAAAAACCCGGGGATCCCTTACCATATGCCGCTGATCGCAGAGGCGATGGCGCGTGACATCCCGATTATTACAGAGGTGGAACTCGCTTTTCACGCGACGCATACACCGATCATCGGGATCACAGGATCAAATGGCAAGACGACGACCACTTCACTTGTAGGCGCCATGTTTTTGAAGGCAGGCATCCCTGCACGCGTGGCGGGCAACATCGGTGTGCCGCTGAGTGAGGCTGTGCTTTCGTCGCAAGATGAGTCAGCGCTGATTGTCGAACTTTCAAGTTTTCAGTTGCAAGGAACGCGCGATTTTCGGCCACACATTGCAACGGTCCTCAATCTCTATCCAACGCATCTCGATTATCACGGTGACTTTGAAGCGTATGTGCGCGCAAAAGAAAAGATTTGCATCCGGCAAGGCCAGGATGATTGGCTGGTCCTAAACATGGACAACGAGCACACGCGCCACTTCGCAGATCACGCGCGTGCCAAGGTCATCTGGTTTAGCCGTCTCGCACCCGTACCGCGCGGTGCCTATGTGTATGAAAATCACATCTATGTTCGTGAGGCAGAGGGCGCACCGCCGATCTGTCTTTTATCCATGGATCAAATCAAGCTTCCCGGCACCCATAATCTTGAGAATATACTCGCAGCGACTGCGACTGCATTTTACGCGGGCGTCCCGCTTGAAGCGATTGTGGCGACACTTCAGACGTTTCGCGGTGTCGAGCATCGACTGGAATTTATCCGTTGCGTGGACGGGGTCGACTATTATAACGATTCGAAAGCCACCAACCCAAAAGCTGCGCTCTCGGCAATCCGCGCGCTAGCCAAACCACTTGTGCTGCTTCTTGGAGGACTTGAGCGCGGCGATGATTTGAAGGAACTAAGCGAGGGCCTGCGTGGGCGAGCCAAAGCCGTGATCGCACTCGGGCAATCGCGCGAGCGAATGGCAGATGCGGCGCGTCAGGCTGGCGTCCCCGAGGTGCACATCGCGTCATCGTTTTCCGAGGCAGTTGCGCTTGCCGCACAGACGGCGCAACATGGAGATGCGGTACTGCTCTCGCCTGCCGCGGCGAGTTGGGATCAATTCAAGTCGTTTGAAGAACGCGGGTGCATCTTTAAGAAGCTGGTGAATAAGCTGTAGCATGGACGAGTTCTCCCGGGAGGGCTGTTTGTGCAAAGCGCAAAAACAACAGACTGGATGATTCCCATCGCCACCGTCAGTCTCTTGGTGATCGGACTGCTCATGGTGCATAGCGCCAGCACGTACCTTTCTGCTGAACGGCATGCGGATGCATTCTATTATTTTAAGCGGCAGTTGATGTGGGCGTGCATTGGTTTGTTTTTTATGTTTGGCTTAAGCCGTATCGATTATCGGATTCTTTTGAAATATGCGCGTCCGATCCTCTTTTTTTGTGTCGTTTTTTTGGCGCTCGTGCTTGTTCCGCACGTCGGTCAAGTGCGCGGCGGGTCGCGCGCGTGGCTTGGCATTGGAACGTTTGGCATACAGCCGTCTGAGTTTGCAAAGTTTGGTCTGTTGATTTTTCTTAGCGCATACCTGAGTGATCAGCCTGACCGCATGCTTTCATTTAAAAAAGGACTCATCCCGCCACTTCTCATCATGGCGCTGTTCATCGGGTTGATCATGCTTGAGCCAGATCTTGGCCAGAGCGCGGTCATTGCAGGTGCGACGCTGCTTCTCGTCTTTGTGGCAGGCGCGCGCATGCGCCATCTTTTAAGCCTCCTGGCCGTCGGGCTTGTGCTTTTTACCGGATTGATCGCGGCAGCTCCCTATCGTCTCATGCGAATTCTTTCTTTTCTTGATCCGTGGAAATATCCGCGCGGGATCGGCTATCATATTATCATGTCGCTGATCGCCGTTGGCCGCGGTGCGTTTTTAGGGCAGGGGCTTGGCAATAGCACACAAAAGTTTCTGTATCTCCCGGAGCCGCAGACTGACTTTATTTTTGCGATTTTGACCGAAGAGCTGGGGTTTCTCGGCGCGCTGCTCACACTTTTCCTGTTTGCTGTGTTGATTTGGCGCGGTTTGCGTGTCGCGATGCAGGCGCGTGACCGGTTTGGGGCATACCTCGCCGCCGCATTCACTGGCGTCATTGGCATTCAAGTATTTATAAACATCGGTGTCGTGACGGGAATTCTCCCCGTGACGGGGATTACCCTCCCATTTATCAGCTATGGCGGATCTTCACTCATGCTCTTGCTTTCGGCCGTCGGAATTCTTATGTCCATTTCTCGCACGACGTAACGTAGCGTAATCTTCACCGTCGTGTGGAATCCATCAAGGAGGGATAACGTGCGCATTGTCGTGACAGGCGGAGGGACAGGTGGGCATATCTATCCGGCGCTCTCCATTATCAAACGCATGAAAGAGCGCCATCCCGCGGCTGAAGTGTTGTACATAGGGACGGAGCGTGGACTTGAGCGTGAACTCGCGCCAAGGTCCGGGGTCGCCTGTGTTTTTTTGCGCGTCGAAGGGTTGCAGCGCCGCCTATCGGCGCGCGCGTTTCGCACTGTGTTTCTCGCGGGAACAAGCTTTCTTTCCGCGCGCCGCGTCTTGAAGAAGTTTCGCCCAGATGTAGTCATCGGGACAGGCGGTTATGTGGTTCTCCCGGTTCTGCTTGCTGCGCGCACGCTCGGCGTGCCGTCTGCAGTACTTGAATTGGATGCGTTTGCGGGTCTCTCCAACCGCCTTTCCGGGCGTTTTGTAAACACGGTGTTACTCGGGATGGAGGCTGGTAAATCTTTCTTCCAAAAGGCGCCACGCGTCGTTGTGACGGGGAATCCGCGCGCGACAGAAGTGCTCTCGATTGGCGAGGATGAAATTGCGCGTGTGTGTGGCTCGCTTGGGCTTGACCGCAGCCGCCCGATCGTGACGATTCTTGGCGGGAGTCGCGGCGCGCGTCCTATCAACGACGCCGTTTTCGAGCTTATAAGAAAACCGCGCGCTCACCGCGAACAGATTGTCTGGATCACTGGCCAGATTCACTATGAGTCGATTTGTCAGCAACTCGCGACGACGTCTGTGCAGAAAGATATTTTTATTCTTCCCTACATGGATGAGATGCCGGCGCTTCTCTCGGCGACAACGGTTTTGGTCAGTCGTGCGGGAGCGACGATCCTCGCAGAGCTCACAGCGCTAGGCATCCCTGCGATACTCATTCCTTCGCCTTATGTGACGCACCACCATCAGGACTATAACGCACAGGCGCTTGCAGCGCAGGGCGCGGCCGTTGTGATCGCAGAAGCGAGTTTGGCGCAAGGCGCTCTTGAAGCGCAACTGGATGCGCTGCTTGCGAGCCCAATCCGCCTCGAATCGATGCATAAGGCGAGTCAGCGCATGGGAAAACCAGATGCGCTCGCACGGATTGCCGATGAGATCGAGCGCTTGCTCGCGTAGGCGATTGTCACGCGGGCGGGCGGATCGCCATATGATAGGTTACCGAACAAGACCTGCAAAGGATCGGCGCGTTTTCCGAAAAAGGAGTCGTTTGTGTTGAAACCTCAAGCTCTATACGCTCTGTTTGCGCCGCTTGCCGATGATGTGCGAATCGATGAACCCCTGAAACGGCATACCTCGTGGCGAATTGGCGGACCGGCAGATGTCCTCGTCGCTCCGCGCGATCTCGAGTCGCTAAAGGCATGCATCGTGCGCGCCCATGAAGCGGGGATTCCCTATTTCATCTTGGGGCGCGGAAGCAACCTGCTCGTACGAGACGGGGGAATTCGCGGGCTTGTCATCAAGCTTGGCGACGCGTTTTCAGAGCTTGCGATTGAGGGGCAGACGCTCACGGCGCTTGCGGGACGCTCGATTGTCTCTGCGGCAAACCGCGCGATGCGCGAAGGGCTGTCCGGGTTAGAATTTGCAACAGGAATTCCTGGCTCCGTCGGGGGTGCAGTCACGATGAACGCGGGTGCGCACGGCGGAGAAATCAAGGATGTCTTGCAAGAGGCGCTCGTTCTAACGCGTGCGGGGGCGCTAAAACGCGTCTCTTTACAGGATCTCGCGTTCTCATACCGACACAGCGCGGTGCCAGAAAACGCATGGACAGTCGTGCGCGCTTCCTTTTCGCTTCGCGCAGGCGACGTGGCGGAGATGCGCGCACGCACGAGTGCATGGAGCCAGCGCCGACGTTTGACGCAGCCCTTGTCTCAACCTAACTGTGGCAGTGTTTTTCGCAATCCGCCGGGAGACTTCTCTGCGCGCCTGATTGAGGCGGCAGGTCTTAAAAAGATGCGGGTTGGGGACGCGATGATCTCTGATGTACACGCGAATTTTATTGTGAATTTAGGAGCAGCAACGGCAGAGGACGTTCTGGAATTGATGTCGCGCGCGCAAGAGGCGATTCTGACTCGCTTTGCCGTGGAACTCATCCCAGAGGTGCGCGTTGTCGGTGAGGCGAAGACGCAGGGGTGAACGATTTGGAGCGTTTAGTCATCGAGGGTGGACGTCGTTTGGCAGGTTCACTTCGTGTGCACGGTTCTAAAAATGCGGCATTGCCGATTCTCGCTGCGGTGACGATGGCGGATGAGGAAATTCTCATCCGCGACGTCCCGAACTTGGAAGATATTCATGTCATGCTCGACATTCTTCGCTCGGTGGGCGCAAAAGTGCGCTATTTTGATCATCAAGCATTCATCGATCCGACGAGCATTGACACCACTGTCATACCTGATCATCTGATGAGTCAGATGCGGTCGAGCATTTTTTTGATGGGGCCGCTGCTTGCGCGCTTTGGCGCAGTGCGAATCAGCAAGCCGGGAGGATGTTCCATCGGCAGCCGCCCAATTGACTTTCATTTAAAAGGGCTCGAACAACTCGGCGCAGAGATTATCGATCGCCACGGTTACATCGAGTGTCGCGCAAACCGCCTGCAAGGCGGCACGATTTTTCTTGATTTCCCGAGTGTCGGCGCGACGGAAAACCTGATGATGGCCGCATGTCTTGCAGAGGGTGAGACGGTGATCGGAAATGCCGCGCGCGAACCGGAAATCCGTGATCTTGCAGCTTTTTTGACGGCGCTTGGCGCGCGTATCAGCGGAGCGGGAGATGACACGATCGTCATCGAAGGCGTTCGCAGGCTGCACGGGGGCCAATATGATGTGCCGCCGGATCGGATCGTCACGGGAACGCTGCTGATTGCAGGCGCGGTGACAGGAGGCAACGTTGTACTGACGAACGTTCGTCCAAGCGATTCGACGGCAGTTATCATGAAGCTGAGGGAAGCCGGTGTTCAGATCTCCGCCACTCGTGATATACTTGAAGTCAGAGAATCAGACGGACTGCGGGCGATTGACCGCGTACAAACGGCGCCTTTCCCTGGATTTCCAACGGATCTTCAAGCGCCGCTGATGGCGCTTCTCGCGAAAGCGAAAGGCACGAGTATCGTGTCAGAGACGGTTTTTGAGGATCGCTTTCGCCATGTTCCTGAGCTGCTTCGCATGGGGGCTGCGATCAAAGTGGATTTGCGCACTGCGTTTGTGCGCGGTGTCAGGGAGCTGACAGGAGCGTTTGTTTCTGCGACGGATTTGCGGGCTGGTGCAGCGCTTGTCGTGGCAGGACTTGCCGCAAACGGAAGCACAGTGATTGACCGCGTCTTTCACATTGATCGCGGATATGAGAGCATTGAGTTGCAGTTGCGGGCGCTTGGCGCTGACATTGTACGTATCCGTGAACCGGATCGACGAGCGCAGGGACTTACCGCACACGCGTAATGCGGGGACTGTCACATGCGTTGCCGCGCGCCACTTCTGACAGAAAGGGCGCGCGGCACATTGCGCGCTTTCGTTTTTGATCATGGGAGAGGGAGATGGAGTGCGCGTTGGCAGTCGAGGTGGCGACTTCGAAACGGAGTCATAGGTTTTTTTATCTCATCTTTATCTTTCTATTCCTTTTATCTGCTGCGGTTGTCACTTATTTGAAATCCCCACTTTCGGTCGTTAAGTCGATTCAGATTAGCGGCACGATCGATGTCCCCGCCTCCCTTGTCGCTCGCGATCTTGGCATACAAGTGGGGGACAACCTCTGGCAAATTTCTACCGCGACGGCGGAACACCGAATTTTGTCTGACTTTCCGATTGTGCAATCGGTTGATGTCACGCGCAGTTTTGTGACGCAGACGGTGCGCGTTGTCATTACGCAAAAACGCCTGGTGGGCATTCTTGACGCGAATCACACCTTCTATCAGATTCTCTCAGACGGTACTGTCTTAACACAGGACCCAACAGGGATTGGCGCGAATGCCCCCATTTTATCGGTGACAGGAAACCTCAGTGTGAGTCCTGGAATGCGTGTGACCAATCCGGGACTGCTTGCGCTTTGCCACACGATAGGGAATGTTCCCGCGGGACTCATCTCACCTTTTTCCGAGTTTAACGTCGAGCCTTATCTTGGGAAACTGGCGATTGTCGGGTACACGAAAGATCACTTTGAGGTTCTGCTACCGATTGACCGTCTGGCGGCGGCGCTGCAAATGTTTGAAGCGATTCACGCGAAGCTGCTCAGTTCAAAAGTTGCCCCAGGTTTGATCGATCTCATATCAAGCCAAGAAGGCGTATATAAACCGTATTGACTGTCATTTCTTTGTGAGGTGTTTGGAAGCGATGGAAGCAGCGTCTCGCCAGATTGTGGCGTTTACGGTCGTGCTCTCTGTACTAGGAATGATGCTCGCCGTTCAGTATCGCGACGTCACACTTGGCGGCGCCGCCCTATTTTCCTCCATGCCTGATATTGCAGGGGCGGTATCGCGACTCGACGCCGTGGACGCCGAGAATCACCGCATTTTAAGGCAGGTACGAGTGACTGAGCAAAAAATCAATAAACTGGAATCGCAAATGATTCAGGAGGGGGGAGCCTCTTCGCGTGCGCTACTCCTCATGCGCTCTGCGGCGCTTTTAAACGGTTCCACGAATGTGCACGGACCTGGCGTGACACTGACGATCCAGGATGGACACCTCACGGGTGCCGCTTATGAACAGTTTTTGACGCACGACTGGGATTTGCGTTCTGTGGTCAATGAGCTTTTTCTCGCAGGGGCGGATGCCGTCTCGATCAATCAGGTGCGAATCACGATGCAGACAGGTATATTTTGCATCGGGCCGTTGATTCGTGTCGGCGATGCTAAACTCGGACCACCGTTTGTCATTCGCGCGATTGGCAACAAAACACTTTTGACAGACGCGCTGAATCTTCCCGGTGGGGTGCTCGACGCGCTGCGTGCGGCAAATCGCGGGTTGCTTGTGTCAAAGCCCGTCGCCCGCGCAGATGTGCAGATTCCGGCGGCTGGGGGAATGGGCTGATGCTGCTTCGAAAATACCCCGTGACGAGTGTCGCCGTCCTTCTTGGCGTGATGATAGGCCTTGAGCTTCACATGAACAGAATGAGCCCTGCTGTCGCCTACAGCAGCTATCTAAACGCGACAAATGCGCTTTCCCAAGCGATACAGAAGACGCCAGTCGCGATTCGTCAACTCGCTGCGGCGCGCGCTCAATTGAAAACATTGGAAGATGCGTCGGAGCACACAGCAAAAGGATATTTGCGACTTCAGAGCGAATTAAATAGCGTTGAGAAACAGGCTGGTTTGACCCCCTGGACCGGAACGGGAATTGTGATTCGAATTTCCTATGATCCAAACCTTCCAGTGATTCCTGGTTTGCGTTTTGTCGACGAGGCGACACAGTTGCGCATGGTCGTGAACATCTTGGAATCTGCAGGCGCACAAGCGATCGCGATCAACGGACAACGTCTTGTGACCACTTCAAGCATTCGCTCTGTCATGGGACTAAACGCTGCGCAGGGGCCATTCTCATCGGCCGTTCAGATCAATGAACAACCAGTCGATGCGCCTTATGTCATCGAGGCTGCGGGAAATCCGGCACCGTTATCAAGTGTGCTTAATGCAGAAGGGCTTGCCGATCAGTTCCGCATTCTTGACCAAGCGTTTCGCGTCACGCTATTTCGCGCACCGCATCTTCTCAGGCTGCCCGCGTACACGGGTCCACTCCCTGGTGCATACGCAAAGGAGTCATTGAACGCATGAGGCGTACACTGCCGTTTGTCGGTTTGTTTGTCGGAATCGGGCTTGGACTGGCCATTCCGATTCATCTTTCTCTGCAGTACGCCTCCTATCTCTCTGTCGCGATTCTCGCCGCGGTTGATACTGTTTTTGGCGGTATCAAATCGTCCCTTTTACGGCAATTTGACGCGCGCGTATTTTTGACGGGATTTTTCTTTAATGCAGTGCTTTCCGCTGCGCTCGCTTTTGTCGGCTCTTATCTCGGCCTTGATCTCGCGCTCGCCGCAGTTGTCGCGTTTGGTGTGAGGATTTTTAACAATCTTGCATCGATTCGTCACCAAATCTTAGGAAAAAGGAAAATTGCATCCCCAAACTAGTATTTTCATGCTAAGATATTCGAGAATAATTATGATTTTGTTAGAATAGCAACGGGTGTGCAACAGAAGGGAGTGCCGCTCCTTGACCAAAGGAGATATTATCGTTGGCTTGGATATTGGCACGTCAATTATCCGGGCGATCATCGGGGAAGTCGAACACACAGGAATCAGTGTCATTGGTGTGGGAACAGCAAAGAGTGACGGAATAAAAAAAGGTGCGATTGTCGATATCGACAAAACGGTTGTCGCGATTCGTGAGGCTGTCGAACACGCGGAGCGCATGGTGGGCATTGATATTCAAACGGCTTACATTTCTGTGTCAGGCAGCCACATCGCATTGCAGCCGAGCCATGGAATTGTCGCTGTCTCGTCGGAAGACCGGGAGATTGGCGATGAGGATGTAGAGCGCGTCATCGCGGCGACGCGGGTGATCAACCTGCCGCCGGATCGCGAGATTGTCGATGTGGTTCCGCGCGAATACACGGTGGACGGCCTATCCGAAGTTTCTGATCCGCGCGGCATGATCGGCGTGCGTCTTGAGGTTGACGTTTATGTGGTAACGGGCTCGCGCACGGTGCTTCACAACCTGCTGCGTTGCGTTGAGCGCGCGGGTCTTGAAGTGGCGGGAACTGTATTCACTCCACTTGCGGCAGCCGGAATGATCCTTTCACCTGATGAGCGCCGCTTGGGCGTAACGCTTGTCGATATTGGCGCAGGTTCAACGACGGTGTCCGTTTTTGAAAATGGGTTGCTTGAACGGTACGCCATTATTCCAATTGGCGGCGACAGCGTCACAAATGACATCTCCGTCGGATTGGAACTCGGCTACGACACTGCGGAGATGGTCAAACTGCGCTATGGTGTCGCCGATATTTCTCTTGTGAAAGAAGAGGAAAAGTTTAAGGCGCATCGAATAGGTAGTCAGGAAGAGCAAGAATTTACAGTACAAAAGCTCGAATATATTATTGAGTCTCGCATGCAAGAGATTTATGCGATGGTAAAACATGAATTGGAACGCCAAGCTATCCAAAAGGGTTGCCAGGCGGTTATGTATTGACAGGCGGCGGGATGCTTTTGCGCGGGGCAGATCGATTGGCGGCAAAGGAATTGGATGCGCAAGTGCGCGTCGCAGCTCCTGATTTTGTCGGCGTTCGCGATCCTTCTTATGTGAGCTGTGTCAGCATGGTACAGTATGTTTCGCGCATGTTCGGCAGACAAATGGTTGCCGTATCGTCAAGCGTCAAACGCAAATCGTCAGGTTCGGCGTTTTCTCGCCTGAAAAATTGGCTTCAGGATTTTATTTGAACGGTAGCGTCGATTTCGTCAAGGAGGACATGAAATGCTCGAGTTTGATTATGAAATGGATTCGCTTGCACACATCAAAGTGATCGGTGTCGGCGGCGGAGGATGCAACGCGGTAAACCGTATGATTGAAGGTGGCGTACAAGGCGTCGATTTTATCACGGTCAATACGGATGCGCAGGCGTTACATCTCTCCAAGGCGCGCGAACGAATCCAGATTGGCGAAAAATTGACGCGCGGATTGGGTGCGGGTGCAAACCCGGATATCGGGAAGCGGGCGGCTGAAGAAAGCCGCGAAGCGATCATGGCGACGTTAAAGGGCGCAGACATGGTGTTTGTCACGGCCGGAATGGGCGGTGGCACCGGAACGGGTGCGGCGCCGGTCGTCGCAGAAATTGCAAAAGAACTCGGCGCATTGACAGTCGGCGTCGTCACAAAACCGTTTACCTTTGAGGGAAGGCGCCGCCTGAACCAGGCCGAGAGTGGCATCACTGCACTCAAAGAAAAAGTGGACACGCTGATTGTCATTCCCAATGACCGGTTGCTTGAAATTGTCGAAAAGAACACACCGATGCTCGAAGCGTTTCGCGAAGCGGACAATGTTCTTCGGCAAGGTGTGTCCGGCATTTCCGATTTGATCGCAGAGACGGGACTTATCAATGTCGACTTTGCAGACGTCAAGGCGATCATGACAGAGCGGGGCTCGGCGCTTATGGGAATTGGCGTCGCGAGCGGAGAAAAGCGCGCGGCAGAAGCTGCGCAAAAGGCAATCCGCAGCCCGCTTCTTGACACGCCAATCGATGGCGCACGCGGTGTCTTGATTCATGTTGCGGGCGGCGAAAATCTCAGCTTGTTTGAGGTCAACGAGGCGGCCAACATTGTTGCGGAGGCGGCCGACCCGGAAGTGAACTTTATCTTTGGCGCAGTGATTAAACCTGAGTTAAAGGATGAACTCATTGTCACAGTGATTGCAACGGGGTTTGAGCACCGTGCCGGAACGACCACGCCGCGCCCGATTGCGCAGCGCGTTGATCCTCGTCCTGCCGTTGCCTCAGGGTCGGATAACCTTGAAATTCCCGCGTTCTTGCGCAATCGCCCGTCTGGTCGCGTTTGATTTTTACATTCGCTTGTTCAGACGCCTGTATTTAGAAATGGAGGACCCCGCTTGGAGGTCCTCACGCCTCAAGGCGTACTGCCTTGACGGCTTTTTGCGTTACCTTCGCAGCAAGAGGCGATCTGCGAAGGCGAGAATGAGAGCCGCGATGTCGCGCACGACGCGAAGCCAAAGAACCATCTGTTCCCACCCCTCACGTTTAAGTGCAGGGGCTTGCGCTGTTTTGGTGACATTCGTCCCTCGCGTGTTTTCGACAGGAAAAATCCTCTTGCAGGCGGGCTAAATCGACAACCTTTGCAATACATATGTACTATACTTTGGGCACATTCCCGAGGGAGGTGCGTCCATGGTCGTCTATCTCGATCTCACCTTCCTCGTGAATTTGCTTGTAGACTCAATGCTTCTCTGGTTGACGTCTTACCTCTTGAAATTGCGCACGCGACCGGGAAGGATTGGATTGGCGGCAGGACTTGGCTCACTCTACTCTGTCTTGTCGCTCTTTCCGTGGGGTGAGGCACTCAACGCGGCATGGTGTAAAACGGTATTCTCTGTTCTGTTTCTTGCCCTCTTGCAGCCTCGCGGATCTTTTTCATTGGGGCGTCTTCGCTATGGGTGGTCACTCGCGCGAACGCTCGCGGTTTTCTATCTCACGGCGTTCTGTCTGGCTGGCGCCGTGTATGGAAGCTACAGTTTTTTTGGTAAGACAAGCGTAATGCCTGGACTCGAACTTGTGCGTGGCCGCATTGCCTGGTGGACTAGCATCCCGGCTTGGCTCACCGTTGCACTAGCCCCACTCGTGCTTTTTAGCGTGCGCTATGCTGCATCGACGGTGAAACGGCGGCAGCAATTGCATCGCGAGACGGTGCAGGTGACCATCGCCGCAAATGAACGGACGGTTGAAGTACAGTGTCTCGTCGATACTGGAAACGCGTTGATCGATCCAATCACGCATTCTCCTGTCGCCGTCGTCACGGCGCAAAGCCTGCAGGATCTGCTGCCACCCTGGCTTCGTGAAGTGGTGTCACGTGGAGAGGATCCGATCAAGGCGTTATACAAGGCCCCTCCGGGTATTGGCGAAGATGACATGCATTTCACGATGGTGCCGTATCGCGGCATAGGCGCAGAACAAGGGATGCTCTTGGCGTTTCGCCCGGATGATGTCACGCATCAGACCGCGCAGGGTCTCGTATCACTCATGCCAATGGTCATCGCGCTGCGGATTCAGCCGATGTCTGAAAAAGATCACTATGACGGTATATTGCCCGCAACAGCGTTCGTGGAAAGGAGCGCACAGCATGAACATTCCCGCCCGCGTCCGAATGCAGACGCGCCTTTTCGTCCTTCGCATCCTGCTTAGCATTGGACGCTCCAAAGAATCCATTTGGTACGTCGGAGGAAGCGAGGCACTCCCGCCACCGCTTTCTCGCGATGAAGAGGAGTATCTTCTTTCTCGTTTGCCAAGTGGTGACGAAGCGGTGCGCGCTATGCTCATCGAACGCAATTTGCGGCTCGTTGTCTACATTGCGCGGAAGTTTGAAAATACTGGAATCCATATTGAGGATCTCGTTTCCATTGGCACGATCGGACTCATCAAGGCGGTAAACACGTTTGATGTAGAAAAAAAGATCAAACTAGCCACCTATGCCTCTCGCTGCATTGAGAATGAGATTCTCATGTTTCTGCGCAGGAACAGTAAAATTCGCATCGAAGTTTCATTTGACGAGCCGCTTAATGTGGACTGGGATGGAAATGAACTCCTCTTGTCCGATGTGCTCGGTACAGAGAGTGACACGATCTATCGGGACATCGAGGATCAGGTGGATCGCAATCTGCTTTACAGCGCGCTTGAGAAACTGACGGAGCGGGAAAGAAAGATTATGGAAATGCGTTTTGGCTTGACTGGTGAAAAGGAAATGACACAAAAGGACGTCGCTGATCTGCTCGGGATTTCACAGTCGTATATTTCCCGCTTGGAAAAGCGAATTATCAAACGGTTGCGTAAAGAATTTCACAAGCTGACGTAGGCAACAGGTCTGCATATTTCCCCTCCGCCGGGACATACTGGTACTCAAGTTGTACCGGAATGCTCGTCTGGAGGGACAGCCTTGAAGCGCAACAAAGTCGAGATTTGCGGTGTCAACACTTCGCAACTCCCCGTGCTCACAAACGCTGAGATGCGCGACCTGTTTGCCCGCATGCAAGCGGGGGAGCGGCCCGCGCGCGAAAAACTGGTCAGCGGCAATCTGCGTCTTGTGCTCTCCGTGATTCAGCGCTTTAACAATCGCGGCGAGTATGTGGATGATCTTTTTCAAGTTGGATGCATTGGACTCATGAAAGCGATCGACAATTTTGATCTCGGTCAGAATGTAAAATTCTCGACGTATGCTGTCCCCATGATTATTGGTGAAATCAGACGCTATCTTCGTGATAACAATCCCATACGCGTAAGTCGGTCGCTGCGCGATATTGCGTATCGCGCGCTTCAAGTTCGCGATCATCTCACAAACAAAAACCTGCGTGAACCGACGATCGCCGAAATCTCCTCAGCCATGGAAGTACCCAAAGAAGATGTGGTCTTCGCGCTGGATGCGATTCAGGATCCCGTCTCGTTGTTTGAACCGATTTATCATGACGGCGGTGATCCCATTTTTGTCATGGATCAGATCAGCGATGACAAACAACAGGATGTCACCTGGGTGGAAGGAATCGCGATTCGCGAAGCGATGCGCCGTCTTTCCATGCGGGAGAAACGGATTCTCTCCATGCGCTTTTTCGAGGGAAAGACGCAGATGGAAGTGGCGGATGAAATAGGCATCTCTCAGGCGCAAGTCTCGCGACTGGAGAAGGCGGCCATTCAACACATGCAAAAATTTATCACGTAGTAGCTTCGGGAAAAGACGGGGACTTGCAACTGAGCGACAGAAAAATGTAAAGAAAGAGGCAAGATGTACATAGGCTTGTAGTGGACCAGCGCCAACGCGTCGACAGCAGCATTCGATGCACGGCTTAGATGGCGGGACCGGGGGGCGCTTTGATGAGGGCTTCGGAACTGCAAGCCAAAGATGTGATCAACATCGGGGATGGAAGGCGGCTTGGCTCGATCGGAGATCTTGATATCGATCTCGATACGGGAATGGTAAAAACGCTGATCATCCCTCCCGCCGGCAAGTTTTTTGGAATGTTTGCAAGCGGGGAAGAAGTGGTGATCTCGTTTACCCAGATCGTAAAAATTGGATCGGATGTGGTCTTGGTGGATCTGCGCGCACAGCGTGAATCCCCGCTGCTCTCTTCGCATACTTCACATACTTCAAGCGGATACTGACGCACTGCAGCCAATTTCGCAGATGGGAAGGGGTGACCCATCTGCGTTTTTTTGATACCATCAGGTAGGTCAATATTTGATGGAGGGGCTTATGGACGCGTTACGCCTGTTGCAGTTTGAAGAGTACGGCGCGATTGCGCAGTTTACGCGCGCCGACGCGCCGGGAGTGAGCTGCGACTCATTTGCCTCACTCAATCTGGGACTTCATGTCGGCGATGACCCAGAGGCGGTTCGAAAAAACCGGCGAATCGCGGCAGACATTGTGGGGCTTTCAGAGACACGCATTGTTTACGCAGAACAGGTGCACGGGGCGCGTGTTGCGATTGTTCACGCGAAAGACGCTGGGCGCGGCGCGTATGACACGAAGGATGCAATTCAAGGTGTGGACGGGCTTGTCACGTCGGCGCGCGGGCTTGGTCTTGCCATTCTTGCGGCAGATTGTACGCCTGTACTTCTCTATGACCCGTATGCAGGTGTGATTGGCGCGGCGCATGCTGGCTGGAAGGGCACTGCGCAAGGTGTGGTGATGGCGACAATTGAAGAGATGAAAAAACTAGGCGCGCACCCGGAGGACATGCTTATTGCGTTGGGACCTGCGATCCGCGGTTGCTGCTACGAGGTCGACCGTCCTGTCACGGATGCGCTCACAGCGATGTATCGCAATCTAAAGACGCAGGAATCTCTTCCATTTCGCGCGTCGGAGCGCACGCCGGGGCGGACGATGGTTGATTTGCCGACGCTTGTGCGGTTGCAGGCGGAGACAGCCGGTGTGCCGCATGAGCAAGTGGTTGATACGAGCGTCTGCACACACTGCATGCCAGGATTTTTTTCGCATCGAAAGCAACGCGCAAAGGCGGGACGGCACGCGGGGTTCATAGCGATCAGGCCGCGTCGATTGTCACTTCGGGGGAGATTGCGATGAGCGATGAAAGAGATGCGCTGGCAAGTCAGAGGGTGGCGCGTGTCATGCGTGTGCGTGAACGCATCGAACATGCGTGTGCGCGTGCAGGCAGGCAACCTGCCGAAGTTCGCTTGATTGCTGTGACAAAATATATTTCCAAAGAAGAAACAGCAAAACTCTATGAACTGGGCCTGCGCGAGATGGGTGAAAACCGCTGGCAGGTTTTAAGAGAAAAAATTTCTGCAGACCTTCCGGTTTCCTGGCACTTTATCGGACCGCTACAAACCAACAAAGTGAAAGAGGTCGTGCGCAGCGTTTCATATGTGCACTCTTTGGATCGCAAAAAGCTGGCGGATGCACTTTCCGCTGAGGTGCAAAAGGCAGGTGTGCGTATACGCGCGTTGATCCAAGTCAATGTGACAGGGGAGCCGCAAAAGTCAGGGGTTACGCCAGATCAGATTGATGGATTGCTCGAGTATGTGCTGGAGCAGGATGGGATCGATGTGGCAGGTTTTATGACCATCGGCGTACAGGGCGCGACGGAATACGACGCACGGGCCACCTTCTCGCGGCTGCGCGAAATCCGCGATCGCGCAGAGGCGCGGTTTCACGTGAAGTTGCCCGAATTGTCGATGGGCATGTCGGCTGATTTTGAGTGGGCGATCGAAGAGGGAGCCACCATGGTGCGCGTGGGACGCGAACTTACGGGTGATGGCAAAAACCTGCATGATTCGATTTGATTTCCCATAAATCGTGTTTTCCTCTCGAACAATTCTATAAGATGGTGTATCTTAGAAGATGAGCTATCATAAGGATAAAAAGGACGTGAGATCGTGTTGCGCAAAATGTGGCAATTTCTCGGCCTCGCCGACGAAGAAGAGGAGGAAGAGAGCTTGTTTGAAGAACATGCTCCCGAACCGGAGATTGAGCCGATGTCCCAGGGAAAACGCGCGACGGTTGTGAGCCTGCACACGCAAAAACAGGTGCGCGTCGTGCTTGTGGAACCAACGAACTACGAAGATTCGCAGGGAATTGCCGATCATTTAAAAGCGCACCGCTCCGTGATCATCAATCTTCATCGTTGCCCGTATGACCAGTCGGCGCGTGTGGTAGACTTTATGAGTGGATGTGTCTATGCAGTTGGCGGCATTATGCAAAAGTTGGGGCACCTCATTTTTCTGTGCGCGCCAGATAACGTAGACGTGCAAGGTACGATCAGTGAGTATTTGGCGAATGAGAGTCGGGCACAGTTGAGGTGAGTATGTGGCAGTTACCATTTTAAATCTCTTGAGCTGGATCCTTGAAGTGTACTGGTACGTGCTGCTTGCGCGTATCATTTTGAGCTATTTTCCCGATGCACAACGTACTTCTTTTGGACGCTATCTGTATACGATCACAGAACCATACTTCGGACTGTTCCGCCGTATGATCCCAATGGTCTCGCTCGGCGGCGCGTATATTGACCTTTCCTCTATTGTCGCGCTGATTGCGTATACTTTTATCCGAAGCGGGTTGCTGGCCGTGGTGATATGGCTTTTTAATGCCATAGGACTTGGCTAAGGGAGACTGTCAGATGCATAGAGGTGGACAGGGTCTTGCGGCAGATGAGCAGGTGTTTTTAAAACGGATGGCCGATTTGGCTCGGCGTGCTTCACAAAAAGGCATTTGGACGCTCTCCGCGTTTCTTTCACCCCGCGAGGCAGAACTTGCGCGCTTGGCGGCGAAACGCGAGTCGATTTTGGTACACGCAAATGGCGGATTTCCAGGTGCCGAACGGGTGCGCATCCTGTTTGCAGATGCGCAGGATGTAGAGCGTGACGCGTTTGAGATTGCCAGCCTTTCGATTACGTGTGGAGCACAGGAGCAAATGACACATGGACAGGTTCTCGGTTCCATTCTCGGGCTGGGACTTAACCGCGATGTTCTGGGTGATCTTTTGGTAGCGGGAAACACGGCGCATGTCTTTTGCACAGAGGCGATCAAGCCGTTTCTTCTTGCAACGCTTTTACGTGTAGGTCCGCATGCTGTGCGTGTGGTTGAGACGCGCGAATCGCTCGGATTTCAAAATGGTTTCGAGCATTGGGAAGAGCGCCAGTTTACGGTTTCGTCGCTTCGGCTCGACGCGTTTCTCGCGCATGCGTTTTCGATGTCAAGAAACAAGGCCGTGGAACCGATTCATGCAGGTTTGGTTCAGGTGAACCATCGCGTGAGCGACGATCCTTCTACGCCGCTTTGCGAAGGGGATTTGATCTCGCTGCGAGGGTTTGGTCGGGCAAAGGTGCTAGAACTGATGGGAACGTCGAAAAAGGGCCGACTCGTGATACGCGCAGGCCGAATGCGCTCAAAATAACCGGATTTTCAGTGTCAGATAAGTGAATTGGCGGTACCCGATCTGGCGAAAGAAAGAGGATCGGCTGCGCCGTTATTTAGAGATAGGAGGATTATCGATGCCGCTTACCCCACTGGATATTCACAATAAAGAGTTTAAACGTTCGCTTCGCGGGTATAACGAAGATGAGGTCAATGATTTTTTGGATCGCGTCATTAAAGACTATGAGGCGCTGATTCGACAGAACAAAGAGCTCGAAGAACGCTGCGCCCAGATGGAGGAGCAGGTTCGCCATTTTAAGTCGATGGAAGAATCGCTCAGTAAATCCATCATGCTGGCTCAGGAAACCTCGGAAGAGTTAAAGGTGAACGCCCGCAAAGAAGCGCAACTGGTGATTCGGGAAGCTGAGAAAAACGCGGATCGCATTGTTCAGGATGCGCTGAACAAGGCGCGCCGAACGGCGCTTGAGCTCGATGAGGTAAAGAAGCAGGCAGCCGTTTTTCGCGCGCGTTTTCGCTCGCTGATGCAGGCGCAAACCGAAATGCTGGAGTCGACGGAGTGGGATAAAATAGCGCCTGAGCCGATTGAGGATATCTGATGGTTCGTATGCTCTGATCTCGGTTGGATCGCATTTTCTCACTGTTTTGCGTACAGTAGTGAAAAGTGGGGTTTTTGGACTTTCGGTAGTAAGATAAGGGAAAAACTCAATGACAAGGACAGTCTTGCCAATGCGCCTCATAGAGAGCCCCGCCGTCCTCTAGACGTGCTGAAAGCGGGGTGTGGCAACAGGCAGGTGAATCCCCTTGTAGAGGCGATGTGAAGGGTAATGACCTGTGTAGCATCGTCGGCGTGCAACCGTTATCTGCATGTTGAGAGGATTGTGGCGTGTTTTTATCGCCACAATCAACAAGGGTGGTACCGCGCAAAATGATCTGCGTCCCTGAGGGATGTGGATTTTTTGTCGTCTAAAAAGGAGATGGATGAAATGGAACAGATGGACTACGATCAAACGCTCAATTTAATGAAAACAGATTTTCCGATGCGTGGAAACCTCCCAAAGCGTGAGCCGGAAATCTTGCGTCAGTGGGAAGAAATGAAACTTTACGAGAAGGTGCAGGCGCATCAATCGGGAAAACCAAAGTTCATTTTGCATGATGGACCCCCTTATGCAAATGGTGACACGCATCTTGGTCACGCACTCAATAAAATGCTAAAGGATATGATTGTAAAGTCAAAGACGATGGCTGGGTACGACGCGCCGTACGTGCCTGGGTGGGACACGCACGGATTGCCGATTGAAAATGCGATCATCAAGGCGCAAAAGCTTGATCGCCACGGTTTTAGCGCTGTGGCGTTTCGTGAAGCGTGTGCAGAGTATGCAAAAAAGTATATTGCCCTTCAAATTGGGCAGTTTAAGCGGTTTGGCGTGCGCGGTGATTTTGATCACCCGTACCGCACGCTGGATCCATCTTATGAGGCGGCGCAAATCCGCGTCTTTGGCACGATGGTTGAGCGTGGCTATATCTATAAGGGGTTAAAGCCAGTCTATTGGTGCCCATCGTGTGAAACAGCTTTGGCCGAGGCGGAGATTGAGTACGAAGAAAAAGAATCGTATTCCATCTATGTCGGTTTTGTCGTTCCAGACGGCCGCGGGGTGATTCCAGACGGTGCACAAATTGTCATCTGGACGACGACACCGTGGACGATCCCTGCAAACTATGCTGTCGCGCTAGGAAAAGATTATTCTTACAGTGTCGTTTCGCATGACGGGAAAATTTATGTGATCGCGTCTGATCGCTTGGCGGACGTGGCGCGCGATGTGCATTGGGAACAGGGATCATACGATGTGCTCGCGACACATTCAGGGCGGGAGCTTGAGCGACTTGTCGCAAAACATCCGCTCTACGGGCGAGATTCACTGGTGATCTTGGGTGATCACGTTACGCTTGACTCGGGTTCAGGGGCGGTTCACACGGCACCTGGTCACGGAATGGATGACTATTTGGTTGGGTTGACTTATGATCTGCCCATTTTTGCGCCACTTGATCACAAGGCCCGCTTTACCGAAGAGGCGGCACCTTTTGCCGGGATGTTCTATGAGAAGGCAAACCCGGTGATTGTGGACGCACTGCAAGAGGCCGGCGCGCTTCTTGCGACGAGTCGTTTCAAGCATCAGTACCCGCACTGTTGGCGCTGCAAAAACCCTGTCATCTACAGGGCGACGGAGCAGTGGTTTGCTTCGATCGCCGCGTTTCGCGAGCAGATGCTCGAAGAGATTGACAAAGTGATCTGGGCGGTCTCCTGGGGGAAAACCAGGCTTCACAACATGATCGCGGATCGCGCGGACTGGTGCATCTCGCGTCAGCGTTCGTGGGGCGTGCCGATCCCTGCGTTTTACTGCGAGGACTGTGGCGAGGTGCTGATGACTCGCGAGACGATTGAACACGTTGCGAATGTGTTCGCAAAGGAAGGATCGCAGGCGTGGTTTGCGCGCGACGCAAAAGACCTTCTCCCGTCAGGGACGGTGTGCGCGTGTGGCAGTTCGCAGTTTCGCAAGGAAACAGACATCATGGACGTCTGGTTTGACTCCGGTTCAAGCCATCTCGCGGTATTGGCGGCGCGACCGGAACTGCGCTGGCCTGCAGATCTGTATGTTGAGGGATCGGATCAATATCGCGGCTGGTTTAACTCGTCGCTTTCAACTGCCGTCGCAGTGATGGAACAGGCGCCGTATCGTCAGGTGCTGTCCCACGGCTTTACGCTCGACGGAGAAGGCCGCAAAATGTCAAAGAGTCTTGGCAATGGCATTGATCCGCTTAAAGTCATCCAGCAGTTGGGCGCGGATATCCTGCGCCTTTGGGTCTCCTCTGTCGACTACCGTGCTGACGTGAGGATTTCTGATGCGATTTTAAAGCAAGTGGCAGAAGTGTACCGGAAAATCCGCAACACACTGCGGTTTTTGCTCGGCAACTTGTATGATTTTGAGCCGGGCCATCGTGTCGATGTGTCGGAACTGCGTCCACTTGATCAGTATGTGCTCGACCAATTCACGGAACTTTGCGCACGCTGTCAGGAGGCGTATGAGGCGTATGAGTTTCACACGGTGTTTCACGCAATCCAAAACTTCTGCGCAGTCCAGCTGTCAAGCTTTTATCTTGATGTGACGAAAGACGTGCTCTATGTTGAACGGGCGAGTGATCAAAGACGTCGTGCAGTGCAGACGGTTCTCTATGAGATCCTGCGCGGATTGACGCAGTTGGTTGCACCGATTCTGACATTCACGGCAGATGAGGTGTGGGCTTACATCCCTGGCGTTTCAGAGCCAAGTGCCCAATTGTCAAATTGGAACTTTCGCACAGAGCATCTGCTAGGCGCGTCGACGCGCGCTCGCCTGGACGAGGCGATGGCGCTGCGTGACGTCGTGTTAAGCGCCCTTGAGTCAGCGCGCCAAGATAAAACAATCGGACAGTCGCTTGAGGCGAGTGTCACGCTGACACTGCCGCGTGAGACGATGGCACGCTTTAAACCGCACGAAGCGGAATTGAAGGAGTGGTTTATCGTTTCGCAGCTCTTGCTTCAAGAGGGCGCCGCCGTTCACGCTGAAATCACCCGCGCATCGGGTAAAAAATGTGCGCGTTGCTGGCACTATCGCGAGGATGTCGGGCGCGACGATGACCATAAAGAATTGTGCGCGCGCTGTGCGCCAATCGTGCGCGAAGTGACTGCGTAATTTCATCGGACGCATCGATCACTCCTCTCTTTTGTGCCTTGGATGAACACATTGCGCTTTGCCAATACTGGTTAAAGGAGGGATCTTTTGTGGATGACGCCAAGAAGGATCGCGAAGAGGCGGGCATCGCGTGGCTCAAAAATTATTTTGAGCGCGTCAATTACGGCGCCTACGTAACGCTTTTGCAGAGACCGTGGTATATGATCTGGCTCAATTTTATAGGCGGTCTCGCGCGGGGTGTCGGAATTGGCATCGGATTTACGATGCTTGCGGCGCTGTTAGTGATCATTTTGCAAAAGATTTCCGTTTGGAACCTTCCTTTCATCGGCGCGTACATCGCGGACATTGTGCGCATCGTGCAGGCTCAACTGCGGACGCCGACCATCTGAGAAAACACAGGAGTGAGCAATGTGGCGTATGACGCACAGCGCAGGCAACTGATTGAAGAGCGAAACCAGATTCAGCGCATCATGACAGAGACGCGGCATTTTGGCCTTGAGACGGGCATGATGGACATGACAGGTGAACTCAGCAGCTATGACCAACATCCGGCGGATCAGGCGACAGAACTCTTTGAGCGCGAAAAAGATCTCGGCTTATCCCAGCATGAGATGAATCGATTGTTTCAGGTAGAGCGCGCGCTCTCACACTTTGCAGACGGGACGTATGGCATCTGCGAACGCTGTAAGCAACCGATCGAAGCTGCACGGCTTGAGGCAGAACCTGCCGCGCTTTGCTGCATTGACTGCCAGCGGGATATCGATGGTCCCTTGCGCGAAGTCTTGGCGCGTCGGCCTGTTGAAGAAGAGGTTCTTGAGGTACCCTTTGCCCGGACGGACATGGATGACGCGGACGCGACCTTTTTTGACGGTGAAGACACCTGGCAGGCGCTTGCCAGCATGAACAATGTCGTCGATCGCGGCGCGAGTGAGGATCAACACTTGCACCGCGAGAACAACGGGTATGTCGATGCGCTTGATCAAGTGTCAAACGCACAATACAAGGCGCAACTGCCAGACTGAAGCCGACGCCGTTTTGGCTCTACGCAGCAAATCGTGGTACGATGGGGTGCGTAGGAGGCGTGATCGTGATTTTTTTCGTGGCGGCCCTCGTGGTCCTTTTTGATCAGTTGGTAAAGTGGATCGTTGTGACGCACATGGTAGTCAATCAGGCGATCCCGGTCATTCCTGGTGTTCTGGATTGGCTCTACATTCAAAATCGCGGCGCCGCGTTTAGTATGCTGCTCAATCAGCGCGCGCTCTTGATTGGCATTGCGCTTGTCGTCGTCGTCGCAATCATCTATGTAAATCGCACGTACGCCCGGGGAAAACGTTCGCTGCAGATCGCGCTTGGCTGTCTCATGGGCGGAGCGACTGGAAATTTGCTCGATCGCATGGTACACGGGTATGTCATTGATTATATCTACGTGTCTGTCATTCACTATCCTGTGTTTAATATCGCGGACAGCGCGATTGTCCTCTCTGTGTTTTACATGGTGTGGCGAGCGTGGTTTCGCAAAGAGTCGACACGTGATGTTTTGAAAAATGCAGATGAGGTGCGCCGTGACTGAGAATGAGGTGCAGACACTTCCGTCAGAGGACGTGGTGTCGCAGGATGCCAGTGGACAGCGTATCGACCGCTATCTAAGCGAACAACTTGATATCTCACGCACGCAGATTCAGCAGTGGATCGAGGCTGGACTCATTTCGATCAACGGCAAAACCGTCGATCAGGCCAGCAAGAAAGTGTGGGAAGGCGACGTTGTCGCAGCGACGCCTAGAGAACCTCGCGAATTGCAATTGGAACCGGAAGACATACCGCTTGATATCCTCTTTGAAGATGAGGAGATTGTCGTTGTCAACAAGGCGCAGGGGATGGTGGTTCATCCGGCGCCCGGACATGAGCGGGGAACACTTGTGTCGGCACTTTTGTTCCACGTGCGCGGACTCTCGGGCATCGGCGGCGCAATGCGCCCAGGGATCGTCCATCGCATCGACAAGGATACAAGCGGCCTCCTGGTCGTCGCAAAGACTGACCGTGCTCACCAGGCGCTTTCAGAGCAGATGAAATCCCATGAGGTGCAGCGCGTGTACGACGCGATCATCCACGGCAAACCAGAGTCGGCAAGCGGCACGATCGACGCGCCGATCGGACGCGATCCGCATAACCGTAAAAAAATGGCGGTGATCTACCGAGGCGGTAAACGCGCCGTCACGCATTTTAGGATATTGGAAACCTTTCGCAGTTTTACGCGGGTCGAGTGCCGTCTTGAGACGGGGCGGACGCATCAAATCCGCGTACATATGGCCGCGATGCACTGCCCGGTCGCAGGAGACCCTCTCTATGCGCGCTCCAATCCGCTTCATTTGCGCGGCCAGGCGCTGCATGCCAAATCACTCGCGTTTACACATCCCGTCTCGCGGCAACAACTTGTGTTTCACGCCAACCCGCCTGCCTATTATGAAGAAACGCTCGCCGTGTTGCGCCAAATGACACCATAGCTTGACAGATGCTCCTCATCTTACGTACACTAATTTGTAATTGAATCGTCCTTTAAATCAGTCCTGTGAGGCTGGTAAGGAAGCGAATGATTGTCGGCATCGCGATGCCGACGTGCTCACCTGCCCGCAGGTGGGCATTTTTTGTGTGGAAAGGGTGACATTCTTGACACAAGCGGTTTCACTTTTGGATGAGCAGGCGATCCGGCGAGCGCTCACACGCATCGCGCACGAAGTGGTGGAAAAAACGGAGGACGAGCTGCCGCTTTCCATCGTCGGCATCATGCGCAAAGGGCTTCCTTTGGCGCGTCGTCTAGCAGAGCGGATTGAGGTGATTGAAAAGCGCAAGGTGCATGTCTATTCATTGGATGTGACGGCGTATCGCGACGATCACGCTTTGCGCGAAGATGCATTTTCATCGGATGCCGCGAAAGAAGTTGAGCCTTCAGCGTTAAAGGATGCGGATGAACTCGGGAAAAGTCGGGTTCTGCTCGTGGATGACGTGCTCTACACAGGGCGTACGGTGCGCGCGGCGCTTGACGCACTGTTGCGCCACGCGCGTCCACCTGTCATTCAACTGGCGGTACTGATTGATCGCGGACATCGCGAATTGCCGATACGACCTGATTATGTGGGGAAAAATATTCCGACGGCAAGAAGCGAGCGGGTGCTTGTCAATCTTCGGGAATTCAACTGCGGCGAAGATCAAGTGGTTCTGCTCAAAAGAACGGATACGCACACAGAGTCCACGAGAGGATGGATGAGATGAAGCACGTGATCAGTGCAAAGTCGTTTTCGCGTGAGGCCTTAGAGGCGCTACTCGCCACAGCCGGAGAGATGCGCGTGATTCAGGCGCAGGGGGGCGCCGACTTTTTGTCGCACAAGGTCATGGCGGCGCTGTTTTTTGAACCGTCGACACGCACGCGGTTGTCTTTTGAGACAGCGATGCTGCGCTTGAACGGCCGAGTGATAAGCACGGAAAACGCAAAAGAATTCTCGTCTGCCGTAAAGGGTGAGACGCTAGAAGACACGATTCGCGTTGTGGCCGGATACGCTGATGTGATTGTTTTGCGCCACCCGGAAATCGGGGCGGCCGCGCGCGCGGCAGAAGTGAGTTCGGTCCCTGTGCTCTCGGCGGGAGACGGTGCGGGAGAACATCCAACCCAGGCGCTGCTTGACATGTTCACGATTTTGACAGAAGTGGGGCGACTCGACGATCTTACGGTGACGCTTGTCGGGGATCTGCTCTATGGTCGTACGGTTCACTCACTGGTATATCTGCTCAGCTTGTTTCGCGACGTGCGAATCGTCTGCACAGCGCCTGCGGCAATCCCGCTTCCGGCGGATGTGATTGCCTATGCAAAGGCGCGCGGTGTGCACGTCTCATTTGAGCCGGATCTTTCGCGCGCCGCCAAAAAGACGGACGTCCTCTACCAGACGCGCGTGCAAAAGGAACGTTTTCCTACAGTCGGACACTATGAGGCTGTGCGCGCGAACTATGTGATTGACACGCGCATTCTAAGTGAACTGCCACCGCACAGTATCATCATGCACCCGCTTCCACGCGCCGGCGAGATTGACCCGGGCGTTGACCGCGATCCGCGCGCCGCATACTTTCGCCAATCTCACTATGGCGTTCCTGTGCGCATGGCTGTCCTAAAAGAGTGCTTCACAAGCAATTGAATTATTATGCGTAATAATGTATAAAAGTGAGGTGTGTATGATGGGCTGGTTGATTCGCGGAGGACGAGTGCTGCGTCCTGACGGGTCACTTGAGGAACTGGATCTACGGATAGCTTTGGAGCGGGTTATTGAGATAGGGGTAAACCTGCCTGTCGCTGACAGTCAGGTGATCGACGCGCGCGATCTCATCGTCCTTCCGGGACTGGTCGATCCGCACGTGCATCTGAGGGAGCCGGGACAGACGGAAAAAGAGACGATTGAGACAGGGACCATGGCGGCGGCGGCCGGCGGTTTCGCGCATGTGTGTTGCATGCCAAACACGTCTCCGGTTGTCGATGCAAAAGAGATTGTCGAGACGATCATCGAAAAAGCAGATTCTTATGGTTATGCAAAGGTTCATCCGATCGCGGCCATCACGCACGGCTTGCGTGGGGAGACATTGACGGATTTTGCGGCGCTCGTCGCGGCAGGGGCGGTTGGATTTTCCGATGACGGAAAAGGTGTGCAGCGGGCAGACATCATGCGACAGGCGCTGCTCGCCGCAAAAGATTTGGATGTGCCGATCGTCGTACACGCTGAAGATGAGACGCTCTCACGGGATGGGCATCTGCACGACGGCGATGTCGCAAGGGAACTCTCCATTAAAGGGATTCCGAGCGAGGCAGAAGCTGTGATGATTGCGCGCGACATTGTGCTTTGCGAAGCGACAGGTGGCGCGGTTCACTTCTGCCACGTGAGTCCAAAAAGTGCGGTTCGCGTCATCCGCGACGCGATTCGCGCAGGCATCTCGGTTACGGCCGAGGTGACCCCGCATCACCTCCTGCTTACAGAAAAAGAGGCGCTGCGTGTCGGGGCGTGGGGAAAGGTCAATCCTCCCCTTCGTCACGAGAGCGACCGCGCAGCGTGTGTCGAGGGGCTTATCGACGGAACGCTTTCCATGGTTGCAACGGATCACGCGCCGCATACGGCAGAAGAAAAGGCGCGCCCGATTGAAACGTCCCCGTTTGGCTTTGTCGGGCTCGAAATCAGCTTTCCTTTGATGTACACAACGTTTGTGCACAGTGGACTGATGTCGCTTGGGCGCCTGGTCGACTGCATGGCGCGCATTCCGGCTGAGCGATTCAAGATTGATGCGGGAACGATTGAAGTAGGCGGATTCGCCGATCTGACGCTGATTGATCCACACACGTTTATGCGGGTCGACCCGGAAACCTTTTTGTCAAAAGGGCGGGCAACGCCGTTTGCCGGACGAAATTTGACAGGGTGGCCAACGCTTACCATCCATCGCGGAAGAATGGTCTTTACGCGTACTGCGAGGGAGGAGTCTAACGAATGAAAAAGGCGCGCTTGATTCTTGAGGACGGAACAGAGTTTGTTGGCACTAGCATCGGGAGTGAAGGCACGACGTTTGGAGAGGTGGTTTTTAATACGGGCATGACCGGGTACCAGGAAGTCTTGACGGACCCTTCTTACTGCGGTCAAATCGTGACGATGACCTACCCGCTCATTGGAAATTACGGCGTGAGCGTCAATGACAGTGAGTCTTTGCGCCCGTGGGCGAGCGGTTTTGTCGTGCGTGAAGCGGCGGATCATCCGAGCCATCACCAGATGCAGATGACGCTTGACACGTATTTGCAGGCGCACGGCGTCATCGGCATTGAAGGGATTGACACGCGCATGCTGACGCGCGTCTTGCGCAAACACGGGACGATGCGCGGCCTGATCACCACGTCGGATGAGCCGGTAAGCGAACTGCTTGGCCAACTGCGTGAAACGGCGGAGATACGAGATCAGGTTGCACAAGTGACGACGAACACGCCCTATCGCATCCCGGGCCCCGGCCGCCGCGTCGTGCTGCTTGATCTTGGTGTCAAAATGAACACGGTGCGCTCGCTGACTGCGCGCGGTTGCGATTTGATCGTGATGCCCGCGTACAGCTCGCGCGAAGAAATCCTTGCCTGGCAGCCCGAGGGGCTCATGATGTCAAACGGGCCTGGAGATCCGGCGGATCTTTTTGACATCGTGGAGACGATCCGCTCTCTGCTTGGCGTCATTCCGATTTTTGGAATCTGCATGGGCCATCAGTTGCTCAGTCTGGCGTGTGGCGCAAAGACGGAGAAACTGCGCTTTGGGCACCGCGGTGTGAATCACCCCGTGCGCGATCTGCGCGATCAGCGGGTGTACATCACATCGCAGAACCACGGCTATGTCGTCGCACAAGATTCACTTTGCGACACGCCACTTGAAATCACTCATGTCAACCAAAACGACGGGTCGATTGAAGGGGTTATGCACCGGGAACTGCGCGCATTTTCCGTGCAGTTTCACCCGGAGGCAAAGCCCGGACCGGATGACAGTGAATATCTTTTTGACGACTTTATGAAATGGATCGATGAACAGCGTGGAGGTGCCGCACATGCCTAAATTGAATGGGATTCAAAGTGTGCTGGTGATCGGCTCAGGTCCGATTGTCATTGGCCAGGCGGCAGAGTTTGACTATGCCGGGACGCAGGCCTGTCAGGCTCTGCGCGAGGAAGGCGTGCGCGTGATTCTCGTCAACTCAAACCCGGCCACCATCATGACGGATCCGGACATGGCAGATCGCGTCTATGTCGAGCCGCTGACGGTTGATTTTCTCTCACAGATCATTCGCTATGAGCGGCCTGACGGATTGCTTGCGACACTCGGTGGCCAGACTGGGCTAAACCTCGCCGTCGCGCTCGCCGAGTCGGGGGTGCTTGAACAAACGGGTGTCAAACTGCTTGGCACGAAGCTGCCTTCAATTAAAATGGCGGAAGATCGCGCGGAGTTCAAGGCGCTGATGCAACGGCTTGGCGAGCCGATTCCGGAGAGTCAGATTGTCACGACGATGGCTGAGGCAAACGCCTTTGTCGAGCGTGTTGGATTGCCTGTCATCATTCGTCCGGCGTACACGCTCGGTGGCACAGGTGGAGGCATCGCGGCGACGCGCGAGGAGTTTCTCACGCTCACCGAGCTTGGGCTCAATCTCTCGCCGATTTCGCAGGTGTTACTTGAGCGAAGCATTGCGGGGTGCAAGGAAGTCGAGTATGAAGTGATGCGCGATGGTGCGGACAATTGCATCGTGATCTGTAACATGGAAAACTTTGATCCCGTTGGTGTGCACACGGGTGACAGCATCGTTGTGGCGCCGAGTCAGACGCTGTCCGACACGGAATACCAGATGCTGCGCTCGGCGAGCCTGCGCATCATCCGGGCGCTTGGCATCGAAGGTGGCTGCAACATTCAGTTTGCGCTTGATCCGCACAGCCTTCAGTATTACGTGATTGAGGTAAACCCGCGCGTCAGCCGCAGCAGTGCGCTCGCGTCAAAGGCGACGGGGTATCCTATCGCGAAGATGGCTGCAAAGATTGCACTCGGGTACACGCTGAATGAACTGATGAACCCGATTACGGGCAAGACGTTCGCGAGTTTTGAACCGGCGCTTGACTATGTCGTCACAAAAATCCCGCGCTGGCCGTTTGACAAGTTTGCGTCGGCCAATCGACGACTTGGCACGCAGATGAAGGCAACTGGCGAGGTGATGGCGCTTGGGCGCTCGTTTGAAGAGTCGCTGCAAAAAGCGGTGCGCTCCCTTGAGATCGGGCAGGACGGCCTTGATTCGCGCGCATACGCGGCGACAGAGACCGGGGATCTTCTCGCGCGCATCGCGCACGCGGATGACGAGCGGCTCTTTGTGCTCTATGAACTGCTGACGCGCGGTGAGACCTCGCAAACGCTCCACGAGATCACAAAAATTGACCGCTTCTTTCTTGACAAGCTGTCGCGCATCGCGCAAATGGCTGCGCGACTCTCGGCGAACTTCACGGATGAGACGCTTTATGAAGCAAAGCGGCTCGGGTTTACGGATGCGTGGATCGCGCGTTTGACAGGCATGGATGAAGGAGAGATAAACGAGCGGCGCGTCGCACAAAAGCTGCGCCCTGTCTACAAAATGGTCGATACGTGCGCGGCGGAGTTTGAGGCGGAGACCCCCTACTTTTATGCTACGTATGAACAGGAGGATGAGGTGATGCGCGGTGAGAATCGCGCGGTGCTCGTCCTAGGCTCTGGTCCGATTCGCATCGGGCAGGGAATTGAGTTTGACTACTGTTCTGTACACGCATCGCTTGCTTTGCGCGCGCAAGGCTATGACTCGGTTGTGATCAACAACAACCCAGAGACGGTCTCGACTGACTTTAACATGTCAGATCGCCTCTACTTTGAACCGCTTCACATCGAAGATGTCATGCACGTGATCGAACGTGAGCAGCCGCTTGGCGTCATCGTACAGTTCGGCGGGCAAACGGCGATCAACCTTTCCAAACCGCTGACAGAGCGCGGAATCCGCATTCTTGGCACGACGGTGGATGATATTGACCGCGCGGAAAACCGCGAACGGTTTGATGAGATGCTGACAAAACTCGCGATTGAGCGGCCGCAGGGTGTCACGGTGACAAGTGAGCAAGAGGCGATCGCGGCGACGGAGAAACTGCCGTTCCCGCTGCTCGTGCGTCCCTCCTATGTGCTTGGCGGGCGCGCGATGCAGATTGTCGACTCGGTTTCTGAACTCACTCGCTACATGCGGGAGGCGGTCCGTGTTTCAAAGGATCAGCCTGTGCTGATTGACCGCTACATGCTCGGAACGGAGGTGGAGGTTGACGCGATTTCAGACGGGGAGACCGTCGTGATCCCGGGGATCATGGAGCATGTCGAACGCTCGGGTGTCCACTCGGGCGACTCGATTGCAGTCTATCCAGCGCAGTCACTGTCAAGCGGTGTGCGCGAGCGGATCGTCGAGATCACGGTGAAAATCGCGCGCGAACTGAGTGTACTCGGTCTTGTCAACATTCAGTTTGTGATCCAGGATGAGCGCGTCTACGTCATTGAAGTAAACCCCCGCTCCTCGCGCACGGTGCCGTTTTTAAGCAAGATCACGCGCATTCCGATGGTGGATGTCGCGATGCACGCTGTGATGGGCGGAAAGTTAAAGGATCTCGGGTACGAGACGGGCCTTATCCCCGAGGCGGCGGCAGTCTCTGTCAAAGTTCCTGTCTTCTCATTTGCAAAGCTGCGCGATGTCGATGTGGAACTGGGCCCTGAGATGAAGTCGACCGGTGAAGTGATGGGCACGGATCAGAGTTTCCCGAAGGCCCTCTATAAAGGGCTTCTCGCGGCAGGATTTCGTCTGCCGACGCAAGGGGCGCTGATTGCGACGATCGCCGACAAGGATAAGGAAGAGGCGCTCCCCATTCTGCGCGGATTCGCAAAACTCGGCTTTTTCATCTACGCGACAGAAGGTACAGCAAACTTTTTAGAACGCTATGGCATTCGCGCGCAACTGGTCAACAAGTTGTCAACGGGACAAGAAGCATCGCTGCTTGACCTGATTCGCAGCGGCGAAGCGACGATGGTCATCAACACGCTGACGCGCGGGCGCACGCCAGAGCGCGACGGTTTTCGCATCCGGCGCGAGGCGGTGGAACACGCGATACCGTGCCTTACGTCGCTTGACACTGCGCGCGCTGTCTATGAGGTGCTCACAAGCATTCGCTTTCAGACAGAGCCGCTGGCGCTCCCCATACAGGGAGGTGGCGTGAATGCCAGTGCAGCGCGTTCTTGAACAGCGGGTCATCGGACCTGATCTTTACGCGCTCACATTCTCCGCGCCGCTAAAGCTGAGCGAGGGGGGCTATGAGCCCGGGCAGTTTTTGCATCTGCGCGTCACGGACTCTTTCGATTTTGTCCTGCGCCGCCCTCTCTCGCTCTGTCAAGTGCATGTCGAGCGTAACGCGATGACGGTGATGTATCGCGCGCAAGGAGCCGGCACCCGCCGGCTTGCGCGCTTGCGCGCAGGGGATGCGATTGATGTGTTGGGGCCGCTTGGAAAAGGTTTTCCGCTTCACGAAAAGGACCGCAGGGCACTTCTCATCGGGGGTGGCATCGGTGTTCCGCCGCTTGTCGAATTGGCGCGCCGGCTTTACGGGCGCGGCTGCGAGGTGATCTCTGTCATTGGTTTTCAAACGGCGGATCAGATCATTCTGCGCGAGGAGCTCAAAGCGTACGGCCGGGTTCATCTCGTGACAGATGATGGCACGGAAGGCGAGCGTGGCCGTGTGACAGACGTGCTTACCAAAGAGCTTTGCGCGGACGTGTCGCGCTATTATGCGTGCGGGCCGACGCCGATGCTTCGCGCAGTGCAAACGGTGATGCGCGAGCGCGAAATTCCAGGCTATCTCTCGCTTGAAGAGCGTATGGGGTGTGGCATCGGCATTTGTGTGGGGTGTGTTCACACAGTGCGGCGCGAGGGATGCGAGTCGTATGTCAAGACTTGTGTCGAAGGCCCCGTCTTTCTGGCGGAGGAGGTGGTCTTTTCGTGAATCTCGCGGTTAAGGTGGGAGATTTACAGCTCAAAAACCCGGTGATGCCTGCGTCTGGCTGTTTCTCGTTTGGAAAAGAGGTCGCCGCATTTTACGATTTGAGTGTGCTTGGCGCAATCGTCGTGAAGGCGACGACGCTCGAAGAGCGCCAGGGCAATAAGACGCCGCGCTTGGCAGAGACGGCGGCGGGCATGTTAAACGCCATCGGCCTTCAGAATCCCGGCGTCAAGCGCGTCGTAGAGACAGAACTTCCTCCGCTTCGCAAGTTTGGCATCCCGATCATTGTAAACGTCGCCGGAAATGCGATGGAGGATTATGTGCAAGTCGTAGAGCGATTGAACGAAAGCCCTGACGTTTCGGCGATTGAACTGAACATTTCCTGCCCGAACGTCAAGTGCGGTGGAATCCAGTTCGGCACAGACCCGGAGATGGCCGCATCGATGGTGCGCGCCGTAAAACGCGCGTCGCGCACGCCAGTGATCGTCAAATTGTCACCCAACGTGACGAGCATCTCCGAGATGGCGCTTGCGGTGGAGGAGGCAGGCGCTGACGCAATCTCTCTTATCAACACGCTGATCGGCATGAAAATCGACATTGCCCGCCGCGCGCCGCTTTTGGCCAATCGCCAGGGCGGTCTCTCAGGGCCTGCAATCAAGCCGATTGCCGTGCGCATGGTGTACGAGGTCACCTCGCATGTGAAGATTCCGGTTATCGGTATCGGCGGGATCACAACGGGTGAGGATGTTGTGGAATTTTTGCTCGCAGGCGCACAGGCGATCCAGGTGGGGACGGCCAATTTCACGGATCCGTTCGCGTGCAAAAGAATCATTGAGGAACTACAAGCGTACTGCGAGGAGGCAGGCGTTAAGGATATAAACACTTTGATCGGAGCGGCCAATCCCGACGCGAAAGGGCGATTTTTGTGAGCGAGCAGCATGTTGTCGATGTGCCGATCTACGTTGCGCTCGACGTGGAGAATCGCCGACAGGCGTTTGAACTTCTCGAGAAGCTGGGTGACGCTTGTCGCTACGTAAAAGTAGGGCTTGAACTGTATCTCGCAGAGGGTCCCGCGCTCGTCGAAGCGCTTGTCGCGCGCGAATTGTCGGTTTTTCTTGATCTCAAACTCTTTGACATCCCGAATACGGTGGCGGGTGCCGTCAAGAGTGTCGCGTCACTCGGCGTAGACATGCTCACGATCCACACGTTGGGTGGTGCTACGATGCTCGAAGCCGCCGCGGAGGCGGCTTCGAGCAGGGCTTTGCACGCGCTGTCAGGCAAGCCGCTGCGCCTGCTTGGCGTCACCCTTTTGACGAGTGTGGATGACGCAGGGATAAGGCAGATGGGGCTCTCAGACGATCCTCTTTCTGCGCATGTTTTGCGACTGGCAGGAACTGCACATGACGCCGCGCTGCACGGTGTGGTGTGTTCTGGCCACGAAGTGGCGATGGTCAAGACGCGCTATCCTGCACTCTCTGCGCTCGTTCCAGGCATCCGCTTGGGCGGTGAATCGAAAGACGATCAAGCGCGTGTTGTGACACCGGGTTACGCGGTCGCACACGGTGCTGATTATCTGGTGGTGGGACGTCCGATCACGCGGGCGCCAGATCCGCATGAAGCGCTACTCGCTTTTTTGCAGAACCTAAAAGGAGGAAGTCAGGATGTGTGACAATCGCCTGAATAACGAGGATGAAGCGCGTCAGTTTGCGCACGCCATGCTTTCGATCGGGGCGGTGACGCTCTCGCCAAACGCACCCTACACGTGGAGTTCAGGGCTGCGCTCGCCGATTTACTGCGATCAGCGGCTCACGCTCTCTCATCCGCTCGTGCGCAGCCGAATTGCGGACGCGTTTGCAATGCGTCTGAGCGTGCGTTACCCAGACGTCGAATTGATCGCGGGAACGGCGACAGGGGGAATCGGACACGCCGCAATTCTTTCGGATCGTGTTTCGCAGCCCATGGTGTATGTCCGCTCAAGCGCCAAGGGGCATGGAAAACAAAATTTGATTGAAGGCAGACTGCTTCAAGGTACGCATGTCGCAGTCGTTGAAGACACCGTTTCAACAGGGGGCAGTGTGCTTCACGCAGTCGAGGCGATCCGCGAGGCAGGGGGTCACGTCTCTGTTGTATTCACGATTTTTTCCTACGGGTTTCACGTCAGCCAAGAGGCGTTTGAGCGTCTTGGAATCAAGCTCGAAGTGCTCACCGACTTTTCGCATGTGATTGAGGCTGCGCAAGAGAGTCGTGTCATTCAGGAGCAGGACGTCGAACTGCTGGTTCGATTTCAAGAAAATCCAAACGCATATTCTGAGGCGTTTCGTTAAATTTGGCGGTCAATCTATGAACCTACGCGATTTCGCTCTATAATAGAAAAGGAGAGATGGAGAAGTTCTCTCCTTTTTTCTTTGCGGAATTGAGGGATTTCATGTCGACCGGCTATGAAGAGATTGTCATCAATGAGCGTTACAGCATCATAAACGGAAGTTATGCCATGTTTGGTCTTACAATCGTAGGTAATTTTGCCTCACTCTTTGTCATTGATGCGCTCCACGCAACGTCTGAAGAGGTTGCGCTCCTGACTTCGCTTCCGGCGTTGATGACCGTTTTGGCAACGTGGCTTGGCGCGGTGTGGCTTTCTCGCGTCAACAGCAAAAAAATGTTTTGCATACGGGCGACATCGGTTGCCCGCGTCTTTTATTTGATGATAGCGCTTGCCCCATTTTTTATTCGCGGCCCGTTTCTCGCCTTCTTTGTCGTTTTGCTTTTGGCAATCATGAATTTTCCGCAAGGTCTCAGTCAGCTTTCTTGGCAGTCGCTGATGGGGGATCTCATACCAGAAGATCGCAGGGCTGCTTTTTTTGGCGTCCGCAACCGCGTCACGACGATCATCGCGATGATTGCAACCCTCTTGCCTGGCCTGGCGCTTCAAGCATTTCCGAGTGACGCGATTCCCCCATACCAAGTGCTCTTTGTGCTGTCCACGCTGTTTTCCTTCTTTGAGGTATACTATCTCGTCCTTCACCGCGAAAACACGGAACGCCGCCCTGATGTTGTGCGTATCGATTTTCACGTGCGTGAGATGTTGAAGCCGTTTCGTCGCGCGCCCTATCGTCGCTTTTTGATTGCCTCTATGGTTTTTAATTTTGGGTGGCAGTTAGCCTGGCCGCTTTTTAGCATTTACCAGATTCAATATGCACACGCGACGGCGATTTGGATCAGCGCGTTTAACGTCGCGAGTCAGATTACGCAGATTCTCACGTTTACACTGTGGGGACGAATCTCTGAAAAGTACGGAAACACACTGGCGCTCGCTTTTGCCTGTCTCGGCATGGCGGCAACGCCCGTGATGACTGTCATTTCACAGAATCTGGTCTACCTGACGGGGTTGAATTTGATAACAGGACTGTTTGTATCAGGGATTAATCTGCTCCAGTTCAATCATCTGTTAGAAGTAGTTCCCAGAGAGGATCGCACCGCGCTTATCGCGCATTTTAATGTGATTATTGGAATCATGGGAATCGTCGCGCCGCAGATCGGTGTCTTTCTGCTCGGCAAGATCCACATGGATCCGGCAATGTGGGTGTCGACGATCCTGCGGCTTGCAGGGACGTTTATCTTCTTTTACTTGATCCGCTTTATCAAGCGCTCCAAACGCGCCGCTGACGCGGCAGATCATGTCTAAGATGGGATCGATCTGGAAACCCTAGGGAGAAAGAGTAGCTCCATTTGAGGGTGTGTTGTTTCGTTGCGAAAACTCATCGTTCATATCCTGGGTTCGCTCTTGATCATCGGACTCGTCTTTTTTTTCTCGCCCAAAGCGTTCGTTGGCGACACGGATACGGCGCGCAACTATCTGAGTACCATCGTATCCTGTCTCTCCACGATCTTTGCGCTCTGCATTTCCATTGCGCTCGTCGCGATCCAACTGACGGCGAGCCGCTATACGCATAGGGTGCTCGACATGTTTTTAAAGATGCCATTTAATGCATCGCTGATTCTCTTTTATTTTGTGACGATCATTCAGAGTCTTTTTTTGCTCTCGCGCATTACGGAACCGATTCACATGACGCTGCCGGCCATGCTTCAACCGCAGATGAACGCAGACATGATCCTGGTCGTGTTTTGCTTTATCATTTTGATCATTTACATGTACGCCGTCATGAAATTGTTAAAACCGGAACAGATCATCGACAACATCCAGTCAGAGTTTCGCACAGCCGTGAAAAAAAGAAAGACGGCGGAGGCGCTGATTCGCGTGGAGCAAGTGTGCGATATCGCCAAGCGGGCGGCCGTGGACATGGATTCGACGACGGGGACTGCCACCGTGCGCACGCTGATGCTGATGGCCAGTTTGGGAGATGTGCAGATGCGCCAAAGCGTTGCGCGTCAATTTGTCGAGATTGGCTCTATCGCCGCCAAGGAGCGAGAGAGTGGGATGCTCATCTCGGTTCTTCACGCACTGCAAGAAATGGGAACGAGACACCTGGATGACGGATGGTATGAGGATGCAAAACGGGTGGTGGAAGCCTTGCGGCAGTTGACGCGCTCAAGCCTGATCGGACAGGATCAACTCCCGTATGTGGAGGAGGTTGTGGAAAATCTCTTTCGCATCGCGACTACCTCCTTGACGCACACGGGCGAAAAAAAAGAAGCGTGCGCAGATCTCTTGGGCGAGGTTGTTACAACCATGAAAGCGATCGGACTCGATGTGCTCGCCCGCGATCGCGCAGGGTTGTCTTATGTGATGGAGGATTTGATTCCGCTAAAACTTTTGCAACTGCGCACGCTGTCGTCATCCGCAGGGCTTTCGGTGTATGCCGAGCGGGTTGGGCGGCATGTGCTGCTAGCGCAGGTGGCCATGGTGAGCGTATCACTTCTTGACGCGCCGCAAAGAGCGTTTACGGCGCTTTTATGCGCGCTTTATCATGACGGCGAGCCTGAGCGCTCTGGCAGCGCGCGCGCCATGGCGCAGAGTGAACTGGTTCTGCTGTGCGCCGCACTCGCGCGCTACATGAAGCGTGAAGATGTGGTGAAATTATGCCTGCCGCGTCTGCTGTCATGCAATGTGCGCGAGAGCGATTGGACTTGTGTTGACCGCGAAGAGCTTTCCCGGCTGTTTGATTTTGAGGATCCATTTTATTTCATCGCAAGCATCTGCGAATCCATCCGCCTTTGTCTGCCACTCACGGTCTCAGCGCCACGCTAGGCAGATCCGGGAAAGGCGGCTGAGCGTTTTAGGATCTCTTCTACTTGCTCTTTAGTATAGCGGACGGCAAGCGTTGACTGGCCTTCAAAGATGACAAAGCCCGGTCGCGCTTTGTTGGGCTTGCGCAGGAGCTTGACTGGCAGCCAGTCGACATCGGCGCGCAGTGCGTCGCGCAGGCTGCTAAAATGCGCGGCAAGGATCGCCGCCTCAAACAATGCCTGTTCAGATGGCTCTGCATCATGCAGAATGACGTGTGAGCCGGGGGCGTTTTTCACATGCAGCCAGATGTCCGTCTTGCGTGCAAGACGATGTGTCATCACGTCGTTTTCACGGTTGTTTCGACCAACCCAAATAGGTGTCCCATCCGATGAGAGATAGACGGCGGGTGCCAGTTGCAGCTTCTCTTGTTTCTTGTTTGTCTTTCCTTTTTGGGGTTTTCCTTTTTGCGTGTTGCTTGGCGCAGGCATTCGGAGATAGCCGGCTTCTCGCAACTCCATTTCGATAGAAGGAATCTCCTGCACAGTGCACACCGCTAGCTCGTGCAGCACTGAATCGAGATAAACGACTTCCTCGCGCGCTTGCGCGAGCTGTTCCCGCGTGATCTCGACCCCTTTTTTATAGCGCTGATAGCGTTTGAAATATGCGTTCGCATTGTCAAGCGGGGAGCGCGCAGGATCAAGCGGGATGTGTGTTGGCTCCTCGTTTTGATAAAAATTCGGCAGAGTCACTTCCTGCGTTCCTTTTTTTACTTCGTGCGGGTATGCAGTCAAAAGTTCTCCGGCAATCCGCCAGAAGTCTGCCTCGTGACTTCGCGACAGGACATCCTCAAACGTGTCAATGCGCGCAACAGCGCGTGCGCGCTCCTGTTTTGCCAGGCGCAGCAGGTGTGTCGCTTTGCTTCTGGCAATGTCGCTCATGGCTCGCTCGGCGTAATAGGCGTCAAGGCAGTCATTGACAAAAGAGTAGCTCACGCGCTCTCCTTTGAGGTGCTGGATCGGGAAGAGATAAAACGAGTCGGCGCGCTCCCGGCCGCCGCGCACGATAGTAGGAGACGGATGGACTGTCTTTTGCAGCGTATCAGCAAAGCGTAACCACTCTTCGTCGATCGTCGGCGTGTGTCCCCCATCTCCCGCGGGGTTGTAGGCCGCTTCTTTTGCAAAGAAGGGACTGATCCCTTCATATGTCGCGACGAGATGTTTTGCAAATGAATTCATGGTGTGCTCGCGGCGTGCAAGATAACCTTTGCGCGTCTCTTTTAGCGGATCGAACTTATTTTGCGCAGGTGGTGCGACGTACGGTCGCCCAGGCAGCACTTCGCGATGGCGGTTGACTGCCTGTGACAGGTGAACAATCGCATCAAGGATGAGTCCGTCGGGGCGTTCGAGCAGGATCAGGTTGCTGTGTTTACCCATGATCTCAAGGACCACCCGGCGCGTGACCTTTTTGCCAAGTTCATCGCGAATCTCCACGTCGATATGTGCGATGCGTTCACGCCCCACCTGTGACAGCGCAATGATTTTTCCACCCTCCAGGTGCTTTCGCATCATCGTGCAAAAGAGTGGCGGAAGCGCCGGACTTGGGATCTGAAAGCGTGTCGTCATGTGCATCCGCGGATATGAGCGGTTGGCAGAGAGCAAAAGCCTGTGATTGGTGCGCTCCACGCGTATCTGTAAAACGATATCGTGCGGAGATGGCTGTGTGACGCGATCAATGCGACCGCCAACCAGTGTTTCATTCAGTTCTTTCAATACGGCGTCTAGCACCAGTCCGTCAAACGCCATCAGGTATCGCTCCTTGAAATTGTTCGTGCGTAAATGACCCACGCTCACTTCCGCTTTGCACCGTGTAGATGCTGCGTCGATTGGGGTGATCGTCGCGCGAAAGGATCGTGGCGTTGCGCTGCCAAGGAATGACGTAGACTTCACTCCCAGGTTCGTAGACGACAGCGTCCCTGACTTCTAGTTTGCCTGTGTCAAACTTTGAGATCACATCGACGCCACCTGTGAGAGAGATCACATTCCCCGTAAAAAGTTTTGTGCGCGGATCGAGCAACAGATCAATGATCTGAGCCAAGTCACCCGCAACCGGGGCTGTTGCAGGCGAATCGAGCGCGCACGGATCGATGTCTTGTTCTTTGGCTGCGCCGCGAATGTCTCCGGGACAGATCATGTTGGCGGTAATCCCGCACTCGCGCTCTTCCATTGCGATACTGCGCGTGAGTGAGGCGAGCCCGACTTTGGCGGCTGCATACGCCGCTCGATAGGGCCAGCCGGGGGCCTCTTCAACGCGGTCAAAACCGATCGTCACGATGCGGCCAAACCCTTGTCTGCGCATGGTTGGAATCACGCGGCGAAACACGTGAAAGGCAGAAGTGAGATTGCCATCAATCATCTGTTGCCACTCGCTCAGATCATAGTCGGTCAGTCGCTTTCGCGAAAAAATAAAGGGTCCCGCACTGTGAATGACAGCGTCAAGACGCGGCGTATCGCGCAAGACGCGATCGAGCATGCCAGCGATATCGATAGCTTTTGTCATGTCTGCCTGGATTACGGTTACGCGGGCACCGTAGGTTTTTTCAAGCGTTTCTGCGAGCGTTTCGCAGGCTGTGCGCGAATGGCGATAATTCAAAATCAAGTCATAGTTCTGTTTGGCAAGATGGTGTGCAAACACGACAGCCAAACCTTTGGCGCTCCCTGTGATCAGGGCATATCTCCGCAACGAAATGCTGCTCCTTTCGCGTACGCGAACTCGCGCGCGATACTCATTCAAGTATACCAGACTATCCCACATCCGGGTGGGAATTGCTTTCTTTCACTCTCTGCATGATCGAAGCGGACAGCGCATAGCTTGTACGGTGAGGGGCTGCAGGAAAAGCAATTGGGTTTGCGCTCGCTTGGGCGTGTGTGAAAGGGTGAGTATCTCTTGACAGAAAAACGTACAGCGTGGCACACCTTGTCAGGCGATCAGGCACTTGCTGCGCTTGAGGCAACACAGGCTGGGCTTGATGAGAATGAGGTGGAAAAAAGGCGGTCGATCTTTGGTGAAAACGCGCTTCTTGAGCGCCGCCGGATCTCATTGCTCAGTGTTTTTTTTGATCAGTTCCGCAATTTTATGGTCATCGTTCTTCTGATTGCGACGCTCATCTCAGGTTTGCTCGGCGAATACACAGACGCCTTGACGATTATGTCCATTGTTCTGGCAAATGGCGTTCTCGGATTTTTTCAGCAGGTGCGCGCAGAAAAATCTCTTGCATCACTCAAGCAATTGACTGCGCCAGAGGCGCGGGTTATGCGCAATCGCGCAGTATCGCAGGTGCTTGCGACCGCACTTGTTCCGGGGGATATCGTTTTGCTTGAAGCGGGGGATCGCGTGCCAGCAGACTGTCGTCTTCTATCCGCACGTGAACTCGCAGTCGAGGAGTCTTCGCTGACAGGAGAGTCCGTGCCTGTGCAAAAAGACGAACGCTCTATTGCCACACCAGATGCGCCTCTTGGAGATCGGGCTGGCATGGTTTTTATGGGGACGATGGTGACGCGCGGCAAGGCGAGTGCAGTGGTCGTTGAGACAGGCATGGGGACTGAGATGGGGCGCATCGCCGAGTTGATTCAGACGAGCGGATCGACCCTTACGCCGCTTGAACACCGCTTGAATCAGCTTGGGCGAATCTTGGTCTGGCTGAGTCTTGCCATCACGATCATCGTCGTCATCGCAGGCGTTCTTCACGGCCACGCGCTTTATGAAATGTTTCTTGCAGGCGTAAGTCTTGCTGTTGCGGCGATTCCTGAAGGACTGCCTGCGATCGTCACGATCGCGCTCGCGCTTGGCGTCTCGCGGATGATTGAAAGAAAGGCGATCGTGCGCCGGCTCCCTTCCGTCGAGACGCTTGGGTGCGCCACGGTGATTTGCTCAGACAAAACCGGCACCCTCACGCAGAATCAGATGACCGTTAAGCGCATCTGGCTTGAGGGGGTCGCCTATCAGGTCGCAGGAGAAGGCTATCAGGCGAGCGGTCAAATCTTGCGCACAGACGGGTTGCGCATCGACCAGAACGCGCTCTTGCGCCTGGCGGATGTCGCGCGCGTCTGCAACAATGCGGCGTGGCGTGTGACAGAGGGGCATGTGCACGTGTCGGGGGACCCGACAGAAGTGGCGCTGCTTGTTCTTGCTGAAAAAATTGGCGGGACATCGAGCGTGCAACGCGTGAATGAATATCCGTTTGACTCTGAGCGAAAACGCATGAGTGTCATTGCAAGCGATGGCACCCGCTCCGTTGCCTATGTCAAGGGCGCGCCAGATGTACTGTTATCGCTTTGTACGCATCTCATGATGAATGGAAAGCGGCACCCGCTCACGCCTGCGCTGCGCGAGAAAATTGGCGGCGCACTCGCAGAGATGGCGCGCGATGCGCTCAGGACGATCGCCCTTGCCACGCGCGAAGTGCCGAATGACTCCGTTTCACAGGAACGCGTGGAGCGGGATCTCACATTTGTTGGACTTGTCGGAATGATGGATCCACCGCGTGAAGAGGTTGCCGCCGCGATTGTCGAGTGCAAGCGCGCCGGGATCAAAACGATCATGATCACAGGGGATCACCGATTGACAGCGGAGGCAGTCGCCGCGCGCCTTGGGATCTTGCCGCAGGGCGGACGCGTGATGACAGGCGCAGAGCTTGACCAGCTGACGGAGCGCGAACTTGAGGATGCAGTCAATCAAGTCTATGTTTTTGCACGCGTTTCACCACAGCACAAGCTGCGCATCGTAAAGGCCTTGCAAAAACGCGGACATGTCGTCGCGATGACCGGAGATGGCGTGAATGACGCGCCTGCCATCAAAAGCGCAGACATCGGCATCGCGATGGGCAAAAGCGGGACGGACGTGGCGAAAGACGCGTCGTCGCTGGTACTTGCCGATGACAATTTTGCGACAATCGTCGCCGCGATCGAAGAGGGCAGAAACATTTACGACAACATTCGCAAGTTTATACGGTATCTCTTGACTTCAAATGTTGGAGAAATCCTGACGATGTTTTTTGCGATGATGATGGGATTGCCGCTACCGCTGCTGCCGATTCAGATCCTATGGGTCAATCTTGTCACAGACGGACTTCCCGCCATCGCGCTTGGCGTGGATTCACCAGAGCCAGGCACGATGATGCGCCCGCCGCGCGCCATGCGTGAAGGAATTTTTGCGCGGGGGTTGGGGCGCCAGATCATTACGCGTGGCATCGCCATCGGCGTGGTCACACTCTCTGTCTTCGCACTGTCTTTGCATCTTGGCGTTTTGCTAAAGACGGCGCAGACGATGGCGTTTGCAACACTTGTGATGGCGCAATTGATCCTCGTTTTTGACTGCCGCTCTGTTTCCCACGGCATCCGCGAGCGTGGAATTTTCGGGAATCCATACCTTGTCGCGGCAGTGGCCATCTCTTTTGTGATGCTGTGGATTGTCATGTACCTTCCTACGCTGCAACCCATCTTTAAAACAGCGCCACTCTCGCTGGCTCAATGGGGAGGCGTTCTCTTTGCGGCTGCACTCCCGACACTCTCAGTCGGGGCGAAACGGGCGCGCAGACGACACGCGACGCGCGAAGGAACACACCACAAAGCGGCGTAATTCACTTTTTTAGCAGACTCCGCCAAAAGCAGGAGTCTTTTTTTGTGCGGCGGCAGGTTGGCGCGTGAGGTTTGTAAGACTGCAAAACGACTTTCTTCTGGCGCACGTGTCGTATAAAATAAAAAGATGCGTTTGTTCGATAGCAATGGATTGCGCAAGTGCCCATTCCAAAAAAGGAGACCGTAACTGCGTGAAGAGTATGACCGGATATGGCCATGCAGAAGGCATTTGGGGCAATCGTGTTTTTCTCATCGAGATTCGCTCGGTCAATCATCGCTACCTCGATGTGGTGTTTCGCTTGCCGCGAGAGCTGTTACGACTTGAGAGCGCACTGCGCGACCTTGTCAAAAACAGAGTAAACCGCGGACGTGTGGAGATTTATCTGAGCGAGCAGCCAAATCAAGATGAATCTGAAGAGGTTTCGATCAACGAGGGTGTGTTGAACGCCGCTTTCAGCGTGCTAAAACGCGCGACACGCTCGGGATTCGTCGATATGGAACCGCCTTCTGTCGGACACCTGCTCATGATTCCGGGATTGTTCTCCGTCCGTTCAACTGATGCGCAAACGTGCGCCGGGGATGATGCGCAACTTTTTGCGATTCTTGAAGAGGCGTTGCAGGAGTTTATCGCCCGACGTCGAACGGAAGGATTAGCGATAAAGGCAGAAATTCTGAGGTTTTTGGATCGCGCAACGTCGCTCCACGCGGGAATGAAGGGAAAGATTCCGGCGATAGAGGCGCTTGAGCGCGAGCGGATCATGGTTCGCATGCACGGAATTCTCGGAAGTTCGATGGATCTCGCGTCTGAACGCCTGGCAGTTGAAGTGGCGTATCACGCAGCGCGCAACTCGGTTGAAGAAGAGATGGCGCGGATTGAATGTCATCTCAGTGCGCTGCGCAGTCTCTGTCTTGAAGATGGCGCAGTGGGGCGGCGTATGGAATTTTTGTTGCAAGAGCTTCAACGAGAAATCAACACCCTTGGCGCAAAAGCGGCTGATTTACGGTTGACTCAAGATGTTCTAGAGTTGAAACATACCCTTGAACAATTGAAGGAACAGGTTCAAAATATCGAGTAGCTGATGAGAAAGTGCCGGAGGCGGGCTTGCGCAAGTGAGGGGAAGCGAATGTGAACGACAGACTGATTGATCTTGGATACGGCAGTTATGTTGCGTCTTCGCGAATCCTTGCGATCGTGAATCCAGAGTCGGCCCCGATCAAACGGTTGATCCAAGACGCGCGCGAACAGATGAAATTGATTGACGCGACGTTTGGGAAAAAAACGCGCGCGGTGATCATGGCTGACAGCGGGCATGTCATTCTCGCGGCGATTGAGCCGGAGGCGGTGACCGCCCGCGCAACGCAGGATCCAGACAAGGACGTGCATAAAGCGCAGGAGGCCGGGAATTAGACGAGCGCCGCGATGCGAATGAAATGAAAAAGGAGCAAAAAAAATGATTCTCTATCCGTCCGTCGATAAACTTCTCACACTCGCAGACAGCAAATACACGTTGGTCATTGCAGCCTCAAAGCGGGCGCGGGCGCTTCAGGAGGGTGCGGAACCTCGCGCGTCCATACGCTCGGGCCGCTATGTGAGCACAGCGCTGCGCGAGATTGAGATCAAACAGATCAGTTATGTGCGCACGCGCGAAGGATTGAAGTGAGCCTTGTGAACCCGTCGTCACTCTCCGGAAAAACGGTGGTATTGGCGGTCACGGGCGGGATCGCGGCTTATAAGTCTGCGTATCTCGCGAGTTCGCTCACAAAATGCGGTGCGCGTGTGCGCACGGTGATGACGCGCGGCGCCACACAATTTGTGGCGCCGCTTACCTTTCAAAGTCTAACGCATGAACCGGTGCACATCGACGTCTTTGACGAGCGTGATCCAGCGCGGATCGCGCATATTTCCCTTGCAGACGAGGCGGATTTGGTGATTGTCGCGCCGGCGACGGCTGATGTGCTCGCGCGTGTCGCGCACGGGTTTGGCGATGACATGCTGACGGCGATGCTTCTTGCGACGCGCGCGCCCGTCATCTTTGCCCCTGCGATGAATGTTCACATGTGGGAAAATGCGATTTTGCAGGAAAATGTTCAAAAGTTACGGGTGCACGGGTACTTGATCGCAGAACCGGGAGCAGGCCCGCTTGCGTGTGGATATACCGGCAAAGGCCGCTTGATGGAACCGGATGATCTTTTGGAGTTTTTGGAATGGGCAGCGACAGAGTCGCGGTATCAGGGACTGCGCGTTTTGGTGAGCGCGGGACCCACACGTGAACGGATCGATCCGGTGCGCTATCTCACCAACGACTCGACGGGCACGATGGGGTATGCGATTGCCCGTATGGCGTGGCGCATGGGCGCGGAAGTGACGCTTGTCAGCGGACCGACATCATTGCCCGAACCGCTTGGCGTTTCTGTGGTCCATGTTGCGACGGCGAGCGAGATGGAGCGGGCTATGATTGATCGCGCAAATGATGCCGATGTCGTTATCATGACGGCGGCCGTCGCAGACTATCGACCGGAAACCGTCCTCGAAAAAAAGTTTAAAAAAACACAGGACACACTCTCGCTCGCCCTTGTTAAAAATCCGGACATTCTCTCGCAACTTCGCGATCACATGAAACCGCGTGCGACGCTTGTCGGATTTGCGGCAGAAACGCATGACCATGAGCTTTATGCGAGAAAAAAACTGAGAGAGAAACGGCTGGATTTCGTCGTTTTGAATGATGTGCTTGAACCTGGGGCAGGGTTTGGAACAGGGACAAACCGCGTGACCGTGTACGCTGCAGACGGCGGTGTCACACCCCTTGCGCAGGCGGATAAATTGACGGTGGCAGGGTTGCTTCTCCAGTTGATCCGCACGGGACGTGAGGTGTAGGCCATGCGTTATGCAGAGGTCGCTGTTTTGGTTCGCGCGCGTGCGGTCGATCGCCTTTTTGACTATCTCGTGCCAGAAGGTATGGACATCTCTGAAGGTGACGCGGTTGAGGTCCCATTTGGGGCACAACGGGTGGAAGGGTATGTCCTTGCGCTAAAAGATCGAGTCGCGGATGATTCTGTGTCGTATCGATCGATTGCAAAAAAACTGTCAGGCGAGCGACCACCCTTGACCCGCGATTTGATCGGGCTGCTCGACTTCATGAGAAAGCGCTATTTTTGCACGTGGGCGGCAGCCGTCTCCACCGTGTTGCCGCCGGTCATTCGCTCGCCAGGAAAACGGTACTATCAATTGGTTTGCGATGCGGTATCTGTGAGTGAGATGGATGCTGCTGACGCACTGTGGGTCAGAAAATTAAAGGATGCCTTTTCTAAAAAAACGCGCTTGGCAGAAGCGACGCTGCTGGAAAAAGGGTTTTCTCGTGCGCTTTTGATGCGCTTTGTTCGGCAGGGTTGCTTGATGCTTGAATTGGGCGGATCGTCTGTAACCAGGCGCACAGAGATGTGGGTGAGCGCAGTGCCAGACGCGCGGACAGAGCGCGTGAGAAGTGATCGCAAGCGCGAATTCTTGCGTTTTTTGCGGGATAGACGCGCGCCGCTTCGCTATGCAGATCTGCTTGAACAAGGACTAGCGACTGCCGAAATGATTCGCTCGCTAAAGGCGCAGGGACTCATTCATGTCACCGCAAAACCGCTGGAGGAAAGCGGGCATGACATGGAGGAACCACTTTCGCTCACAGAGGAACAGCGCGCTGCTGTGGAGTCGATCGTTGCCCTTATGGATGCGCGAAAACATGAGACGATGCTGCTCCAAGGGGTAACAGGCAGCGGAAAAACAGAGGTCTACCTGCAAACGATTGAACGGGCGCTGCAAAAAGGGTTGCAGGCGCTTGTCATGGTGCCGGAAATTGCGCTGACAACGCAGATTGTCGCGCGTTTTCGCAGACGTTTTGGGTCACGAGTCGCTGTTCTTCACAGTCGCATGACAGAGCGCGAGCGAAGGCATCAGTTTGCAAGTATCTACGAAGGTGTCGCCGATGTCGTGGTTGGCGCACGCTCCGCGGTGTTTGCACCGCTTGATCGACTGGGGCTCTTGATCATTGATGAGGAACACGAGTCGACGTATAAGCAGGATCGCGACCCCCGCTATGTTGCGCGCGAAATCGCCGCGTGGCGCGCGCAACACGCAAATGCGCCGCTGATTCTCGGCAGTGCGACACCTTCACTTGAAGTGATGTATCGCGTAGAGAGCGGGCGCTACACAAAGCAATTGCTAAAACAGCGGGCGACAGGACGCCCGCTGCCCGAAGTGCACATTGTTGACATGCGCCAAGAGATGAAAATGAACCAGCAAGGACTTTTAAGCCGCGCTTTGCGCGATGCGCTGAAGGACTCTTTCAACCATCAAGAGCAAGCGGTGCTGCTTTTGAATCGCCGCGGGTTTTCTTCGTTTTTATTGTGTCGAGAATGCGGAGAGTCGCTTACATGTCCGCACTGTGACGTCACGCTCACGGTACATCGCGACCCGGATCCTGCTCTTTTGTGCCACTTCTGTAACTATCGCGCGCCGCTTGTGGCTGTGTGCCCGGCATGTGGAGGAGGGCGCTTGCGAACATTTGGCGCGGGGACACAGCGGCTGGAGCAAGAAGTGCTCTCTTTTTTTCCAAACGTTCGGGTGCTTCGCATGGATGTAGATACCACTGCAGGCGTTGGCGCGCACGAACAGATTCTGTCCGATTTTGCCAAAGGAGAGGCGGATGTGCTTCTTGGCACACAAATGATTGCCAAAGGGCACGACTTTTCCAGGGTGTCACTCGTGGGTGTCGTTGCGGCGGATGCGGCGCTACATGTGCCGGATTTTCGCTCGGCAGAGCGCACCTTTCAATTGCTTGTTCAAGTGGCGGGGCGCGCTGGTCGTCACGGACGCGAAGGACGTGTGGTAATCCAGACGTTTGCGCCAGATCACTACGCGATTCAGGCGGCGGCGGCCCAGGATTACGAACAATTTTACCGCACAGAGCTGCCGCTGCGACGACGTCTTGATTATCCGCCGTTTACTGAAATTGCACAGTTCATTGTGACGCATGAAGAAGAACACAAGGCGCGTGAAGGCGCCCGGCAACTTTATCGTTTGCTTGAGGCTTCATTAAATGGTTGCGAGCGTGTTTCGCTTTTGCCCGCTGTCCCCGCTGTCGTTTTACGCATCCGCGGGGCGTACCGTTATCAGGTCGTCGTCAAGTACCATTCGTTTCGCGCTGTCTCGACGAAGCTGCGCAAAGCGTTTGATCAGGCTGTCGCCGCCTGTGGCAGCGATGTCTCTTTACACGTTGATATCAATTCGTGGATGACACTTTAGAGAAGTGCCAAAAAAGATGGATCTTGTTCATGGCGCGTACGATCATGAACCATGGCGCGCGACGAAAAATGCGCAGCGCGACGCACACTTGAAATGGGGGGATCTGTTTGGACGAACCGCGCATTGTCTTTATGGGAACGACGAGTTTTTCTGTCACCATCCTCCGTGCCTTGATTGAAAAGGGGCACAACATCGTTGCGGCGGTCACTCAGCCGGATCGACCAACTGGGCGCAAACGCGTACTTACGCCGCCGCCTGTTAAGATTGCGGCTGAGTCCTATGGCATCCCTGTGCTTCAGCCAGCGCGCATCCGCGATCAAGAATCGCATGTTGCGATCCGCCGCGTTGAGCCGACCCTTTTGATTACGGCTGCGTATGGCCAAATCTTGCCGGAAGCACTCCTCTCACTGCCAATCCATGGAGCACTCAATGTACATGCGTCACTGTTGCCAAAGCGCCGAGGGGGGGCGCCAATTCAGCGTGCGATTCTTGAAGGAGACAGTGTCACTGGGGTCACTGTGATGAACATGGTAAAAGCGATGGATGCGGGCGGCATGTGGGGAAAGGTATACATCCCGATCGATCAGCAGATGACATATGGTGAGCTTCAGGATCTCCTTGCAGAAAAAGGTGCTGAACTTCTGGTTGACCTCTTGCCTCTGATCCTTGACAAGTCGATCGTCGCGCGTCCGCAGGACGACACGCTCGCAACGTTTTCCCCCGTGCTAACGCGCGCTGACGAACAACTTGACTTTACACAAAACGCACAGCGTGTCGCCCAGCAGATTCGCGCGCTCGCGCCGCGTCCGGGCGCGTATACACAAATGGGTGATAAAGTGCTAAAAATCTGGTATGCTACGGTCGAATCAAGAGTCGACGGAACGGAACAACCCGGAACGGTGATCGAGCTTACAGAGAAGGGTCCGCGCATTGCGTGCAAAAATGGGACGATCATCGCGGAATCTTTGCAACTTGAAGGGAAAGTCATTCAATCAGGACGCGAATTTCAACAGGGTCAGAGAAATCTTCTCGGAACGCAGTTCAAAGTGATCGCGAAATGAAGGATTCGCGCGATTTTAAAAAAACGAGCCATACGGCGCGCGGGGAAAGCGGCAAACGCTCGATTTCTCCTGCACGTCTTGCGGCGTTTGAGGCGTTGCGCGCAATCTTTGGGCATGGCACGTATACCCATCTCGCTCTTTTGGAACAGTGGAATAAAAAGGACTATCGCGCGCAGGATGCGGCGCTTACATCAGAATTGGTGCGTGGTGTTGTGAAGTGGCAACGCCTGCTTGATGAGATGATCCGCCCTTTCTCGCGCGTTCGCATAGAAAAAATGGATATTCCCGTTTTATGCGCACTGCGCATGGGGGTTTATCAGTTGCGGATGATGGATCGCATTCCAGATTATGCGGCGATATCAGAAGCGGTTGAATTGGTTAGGATCCACACGTTTCACGCGCATAAGATGGTGAATGCCGTGCTTCGCGCGATTCAAAACGCAAAAGATCTTCCGCTTCCGCTATCTCCTGAAGAAGTCTCGCATGCGCCGCGTGACTCGCTCGGTCTTCGGCTCTCCTATCAGGACTGGATGGTTCGCGAAATTCTCGTATCGCTTGGAGACGAAACGGGGCGCGCGGCGCTTGCCGCAATGAACGAGAGACAACAACTCACGCTGCGCGTGAACGCAAGAAATGGATCGCGCGACCAAGTTCTAAACGGCCTGCGCGATGCTATGTGCAAGGTGTCCGAGGTGCAAGGCGTACCTGATGCGATCCTTGTTGAAGAAGGTGTTCGCGACGCGATTCAGGCGGTGATCGCACGGGGAGACGCGTCCTATCAGGCTTGTCCTCCATGAAAATTGCGCCGCTGCTTCGACCCCGCGCGGGAATGACGATTGTGGATGCGTGTGCCGCGCCGGGCGGTAAAACGCTACATTTGGCAGTACTGAGTGATGATCAAGCTGAGATTTTTGCTGTCGAGGTTCATGCGCATCGCGCAAAAATGATTCAAGAACAAAAAGAGCGTCTCGGCATGCATTCGGTCCAGGTGGTTCACGCAGACTTTCTTACGTTTGAAAAAGTTTGTGACGCGGTTTTGCTTGATGCCCCTTGTTCTGGATTGGGGTCCATTGCGCGCAAACCAGATATCAAATGGACTGTTGAAAAGAAAGATCTGGATGATCTCGCGGCATTGCAGACAAAGATGTTAAACCACGCAGCCGATCTTCTGAGGCCTGGTGGGACCCTCGTTTATTCCGTGTGCACATTGACACGCGCGGAAGGGGATGCGCAGGTTGAAAAAATTCTTGCAAAGCGCGCAGACCTTGAGCTTGACTGGATTGCGGATGACGAGTTGACGTTTTCACAGCGTACGCCTGCAGGCGGGGTGCGCATGCTGCCTCATCGGGATCGCGGGGACGGTTTTTTTGTGGCGAGATTCCGCAAAAAGATTTGATGCGTGCGTGATGAATGGACAGGAGGGAAAATGCGTGAAGCCACTCATTCTTGATTTGACTCGTCAACAGATTGAACAGTGGTTGCTTGAAGTTGGGCAGCCAGCGTATCGTGCAACGCAAGTGTTTCAATGGATCTACCAGCGTCGCGTCACGTCGTTTGCAGAAATGACTGATTTGCCAAAGACGCTTCGGGATCGACTCGCAGAGACGTTTCTACTCACGTCGCTGCGCGAAGTTACACGCCAAATCTCAAAAAAAGACGGAACGACCAAGTTTTTGTTTGCGCTCTCCGACGGAGCGACCATTGAGACGGTGATCATGCGTCACGACTATGGTGTCAGCGTGTGTGTCTCCTCACAGGTTGGCTGCAAAATGGGATGTACGTTTTGCGCCTCCACGCTTGGCGGATTGATTCGTCATTTGCGCGCGGGTGAGATTGTCGAGCAATTGATCTGGTGTCAGCGCTTGCTCGATCATGAGGGCGAGCGCGTCAAGAGCATCGTCATGATGGGGTCTGGGGAGCCACTTGAAAACTATGACGCGGCGCTTCGCTTTGTCGATATTGTGACAGACGCAAAAGGCTTGATGATCGGGCAACGCCATATCACGATCTCGACCGTCGGCTTGGTGCCGGCGATCTATCGGCTCGCCGATGAACATCGTGGGATTACACTCGCCGTCTCTCTTCATGCGGCAGATGACGCGACGAGATCTTCGATGATGCCGATCAATCGCGCGTACAACATTGCCAAATTGATGGAAGCATGTCACTATTATTACAGAGAGACTGGCCGCAGAATCTCATTTGAGTATGCGCTGATTGCAAATGTGAATGATACGCTTGCGCATGCGCGGCGGTTGGCGGAAGTCGTCTCGACGCTTCCGTGCCACGTTAATCTGATTCCAGTCAATTACGTTCCAGAGCGAGACTTAAAGCGGACAGAGCAGGCACAGATTCGTGCGTTTGTAAAGGAACTGGAGCGTCTCTCCGTCAACGCGACGGTGCGTCGGGAAATGGGATCGGATATTGCCGCGGCGTGCGGTCAATTGCGGGCAGAACACGCCAGTGAAAACGCTGCACTCGCGTCTCCGTGAGACTGATGTTGCCACGCGAAATGTGTGTGAAAGAGTCCTTGCAGAGCAGGTTGCGAATGCGGATTTCACGAGATGGGATGCATTGCTGAATTTTTTCGGGGAGTGAACGCCGTGCAGTTTGCCGCAAGAACGCACGTAGGCCTCGTGCGCAAAAGCAATCAGGACGGGTACCTGATTCGCATGCGAGAAGAGCGGGAGTGTATCGCGCTTGTTGCAGACGGCATGGGGGGGCAGCGGGCAGGAGAGGTTGCAAGCGCGCTTGCTATTGACATGATGTGGGAATACTTATCCAGACCAGAAGTGTTTACAGATCCAGCGTCTCAATTGCAATGGACGATTAAGCGTGCGAATGACGCAATTTATGAAAAGTCGCGCGAGGTGATCGAATATGCGGGAATGGGGACGACGGTGGTGGCGACTTATGCCACGCCAGAGACAGTACATTATGCGCATGTGGGTGACAGTCGGATCTACATGTTTTCAAAAACGTATGGGTTGCGCCGTTTGACAGAGGATCACTCTTTGGTTCATGAACTTGTCAGACGGGGTCAGGTGACGGCAGAGGAGGCTTTTTCCCATCCTCAGAGGCACTTGCTGACGCGCGCACTCGGGACGCTGCCAACGGTTGAAGCGGAGTGTGCCTCGACGCAGTGGCATGAAGGAGATTTGCTGCTCATGTGCAGCGACGGCTTGACGACGTGCATGTTGGACCGGGAGATCGAGGCATGTTTTCATACGGATGTCCCGCTTCATAAACAGGTTGACGATCTCGTTGAGATTTCGCTCTCGCGAGGCGCGCCTGACAACATTACGGTAATCGCCCTTTTGCATGACGGTGAGCCGGTGTGGAGGGATAGCCGTTCATGATTGGCAAGATTTTGGGTGACCGCTATCAGATCATCGAACGCATTGGCGGCGGAGGCATGGCGATTGTCTATCGGGGTCTTGATGTTTTGCTGCACAGGCCGGTCTCTGTCAAGACGCTTCGTCCAGAGTTTGTCGGTGACGCGGAGTTTGTGAGGCGCTTTAAGCGCGAAGCGCAGGCTGCCGCCAGCCTTTCCCATCCGAACATTGTTAATATTTACGATGTCGGTCAGGATTTGGACTCGCACTACATCGTCATGGAATACGTCGAGGGCAAAACGCTCAAGCAGTTGATTGAGGAGCGAGCGCCGCTTCCAGTCGATGAGGCGGTTGGGATCGCGCGACAAATCTGTGATGCTCTGGCACATGCGCATGAACATCATATCGTTCATAGAGATGTTAAACCACATAATATTCTCATCAGCACGACAGGGCGCGTCAAGGTGACGGATTTTGGCATTGCCCGCGCCATTTCAACAAATACGATTACGCATTACAGTTCGTCTGTCCTCGGGTCTGTTCACTATTTTTCACCCGAACAGGCGCGCGGGGCAACAGCTGATGTAAAATCGGACGTCTATTCACTCGGAATTGTGCTGTATGAAATGCTCACGGGTCAATTGCCGTTTTCAGGTGAAACGCCAATCAGCGTTGCGCTGAAGCACCTCCAAGAGAATTTTGTTGAACCGCGCCATCTTTCTCCGCGCATCCCGCAGAGTATTGAGAACATCGTGCTAAAGGCGTTGATGAAAGATCCAGAACAGCGGTATCCTTCAGTGCGCCAGATGGCGGATGACCTGGAGCGCGGGCTTCTCTTGCCGGATGTGCCAAAGTTTGTATCTGTGGCCGCCGCCTCGAGGGAGCATGTGATGGAGATGGGCGACACCGCGCTTCCTTTCAAAGCGATTGAGAGCACTCCGTCTTCTGAAGAGGTGGATGAGAAGAAACCTTGGTGGAAAAAGGCATTGATGGTCCTCCTTTGGCTGATTCTCTTTGGCGGTCTCACCTTGGTTGCCGTGCTTCTTGCACTTTGGCTTTTTTCGAGCGTCCTGCGTGTGAATACGATCGCTCTTCCGCGCGTTGTCGGCCTTTCGTATACGGAAGCGCGAACCACGCTTTTGAATAAGGGGTTTCAGGCAACGAAGATCCTGGAAAGCTTTGATACAAATTCTACTTCGACCGTAAAAATCGGACAGGTGGAAAGCCAGAGTCCTGCGCCTGGCAACATCCCGGCGAATTCAGACATTCATCTCGTGATTAAAGAGGGCAGTGCGCAAATCACGATGCCCTCACTGAGCGGCTTGCTTCAAAGCATCGCTCAAAGCCAACTGGTCGATCTCGGCGTTCCTGCGGGGCACATCACCGTGCTTGAACAGTCAAGCGCCAGCGTGCCGATTAATCAGGTCATTTCAACGACCCCGGCATCGGGAACGGCGATGAATGCGAACACGACACAGGTGACGCTTGTCGTCAGCGCGGGAACCCAGTCTGCGGCGGTGCCTGATGTGGTAAACAAGTCGCTTAGCGCCGCCACGGCTGCGCTTAAAGCGGACGGGTTCACACTGGGGCAAGTAACGACGACCAGCTCGTTTTCTGTTCCTCAAAATGAAGTGATCAGTCAGACGCCGGCGCCGGGCCAGCAGGCTTCTGCGGGATCAACAGTCGCGCTGGTGGTAAGTTCGGGCGCGCCTCGGGGACATCCTCGTCAACGTATCCGGTAACGGTCACACTGACGCCGGGAACGCCACTGCCTGTTGATGTGAAAATTGTGGTGATTGATGCGACAGGCACGAGCACTGCGGTGACGGCCTCACAAAATTCTCCGTCATCAACCTATCAAGTACATGTTGTGACGACGCCGAGCCAACCGGCAGAAGTGGATGTCTATGAGAACGGTCAACTGGTTTCGAGTCAGTCAGTCTCGGCCAATTCGGGGACTGGGACTGGGACTGGGACTGGGACATCCGGCTAAGCGCAGGTTTTGTTGTCTGAAAAGAGAGTGGGTGTGCGAATTCGGATGAGGGGAAAAATTGTTCGTGCGGTATCCGGATTCTACTATGTTCAAACAGACGCCGGCACCACGCTACAATGTCGCGCGCGGGGGATTTTTAAAAAGCGGGGCATCAAACCACTTGTTGGTGATCAGGTGGATGTCGAGGCGCAGGGCACACAAGAAGGTGTGATTGTTGAGATCGCACCCCGCGTCAACAAGCTTGAGAGGCCATCCATCGCAAACGTCGACCAGGTTTTCGTGGTGCTTTCGCTCCTCGAACCGGAACTCTCTCTTTATCAACTTGATAAGATGATCGCGATGGTCGAAGAACAAAATCTTCCGCTACTTTTGGTTTTGACGAAGGCAGAACTCCCAGGCGCGATCGAAGTGTTTCAGCGAATTGAGCCGATCTATCGAGCGATGCAGTATGAGTTGATCGCGCTATCGCTGCGCGCGGGAATTGGCAATGACACGTTGGCCGCCCGTCTCAAGAACAAGACGACAGTCCTCGCTGGGCTTTCAGGCGTTGGCAAATCGACGATCCTGCGGTTTGCAGTGCCTGGCGCTGATGTGGCGGTCGGATCGATCAGCGAGAAGGGACTGCGGGGAAAACACACGACGACGTTTGTAGAGCTCTATCAGACGGAGGACGGCTTTATCGCGGATTCTCCGGGTTTTTCTCAATATTCGTTTGAGGCGCTTGAGCCAGAACAAATCCAGTACCTGTTCAGGGACATTAAGGCTGAGGCGGATCAATGTGTGTTTCGCGGCTGCCTCCATGAAACTGAAGACGGCTGCGCGGTGCGCCGCGCACGCGATGAGGGGCGCTTGGCAGCGACTCGCTACACGAGTTATCGGCAAGTCCTGCATGAAGTGAAGGATGCAAAAAACAGGAGGTATTAGGAGTGTCGACCCTTGTTGCACCATCCATTCTGTCCGCAGATTTTGCAAATCTAGGGCGCGATATCATGCGTCTGGAAGAGGCACAGGCGGATTGGATTCACATCGATGTGATGGATGGACATTTCGTTCCCAATCTGACGTTTGGTCCACCGGTGATTTCAGCCATTCGGTCGTGTACTGCACTTCCGTTTGATGTTCATCTTATGATTGAAAACCCCGAACGGGAAGTCGCTCAATACCGCGAGGCTGGCGCTGACATCCTTACAGTGCACGCGGAGGCGTGTCGGCATCTTGAGCGGACGCTGACGCAAATTCGGCAACTCGGGGCAAAAGCGGGTGTTGCGCTCAATCCGGGAACGCATGAGTCGAGTATCGAGTATGTGGGGGATGTGATTGATCTCGTGCTGCTCATGACGGTGAATCCCGGTTTTGGCGGACAGACATTTTTACCACAAGTCCTGCGTAAGATTGAGAATGTACAAAAGTGGTTAGAAAAGATCGGACGAACTGATGTGCGCATTGAGGTTGATGGCGGAATAACGGGAGAGACTGCGAAAGCGTGTGTTGCGGCTGGCGCGTCGGTGCTTGTCGCTGGTTCGGCAATCTTTCGAGCTCCCAGTTTTCATGCAGCTGTCACGGATTTGCGCGGTTTTTAACATAATCCCGAGTTACTTTACGGATGTCACGCGCTGTGGTGCAAAGGCATATCATAAGAAATGCATCAACTAGTCGCGCCTGCGGCTTATAGTGACACTGCATAGAATGGTTGTGTCTCAACTACCATGAATAAAAGGGGGGAGAACATGCGGTTTTATACGATTAAACTGCCGCGTTTTCTCGGAGGGATCGTCAAGGCATTGCTTGGCGTCAAACGATAACAAAAAAAGCACCCCGCGCGGTGCTTTTTCTTTATATAACGCACGATATGCATCAGAGCGCGCGCTGAATCTTACCGCCTTTAAGACAGCGTGTGCAGACGCGCATGCGACGAACGGTACCGTTCGTATTTACACGCACGGACTGGAGGTTCGGTAGCCAGCGTCGTTTTGTGAGAATGTGGGAGTGGCTTACTGCGTTACCCACCTGTGGGCCTTTGCCACAAACTTCGCACCTTTTGGCCATACCCCAACACCTCCTTTTCTTTTCATGATCAAAGTGTTCACTAACTAAGAAAGAATAGCATAAACAGCTCCAGTGTGCAATCTTTGGCACGTTGTGCGCGGCAGTGTTTTTGCGCGATCTTTGCAAATGGTATAGGGTGTTGTACACTGTGGAAAAGCTTGTGAGCGGAGGGATACGATGGCGACTACGATAACGTCGGAGTTCGGCAAGATTACGATTGCGGATGATGTGATTGCGACAGCGGCGGGAATGGCGGCGCTTGACTGCTATGGTCTGGCGGGAATGGCCCCACGCAGGGCGATGCGGGATGGGATCTCGACGCTTCTCAACCGCGAGAATCCTGGGCGGGGCGTGGATGTTCGCTCGACAGGGGAAGGTCTTACGGTCGATTTGTCCATTGTCGTGAGTTATGGAACCAGAATTCCCGAAGTGGCCGCCAATCTGCGTGAAAAAGTCAGCTATACCCTGCGGGAAATCTTTGGCATTGAAACGGAACGCATCAACATCAGCGTCCAAGGCGTCAAAGTGCTCGGAGATCGATAAGGAGGCTCGTGAGTGCTGCAACAGGACTATGTGGACGGCGCGCTCTTTCTTCATCTTTTGAAGGCAGGGCACGATGAACTGGAAAAAAGAAAAGATGAAGTCAACGCGTTGAATGTTTTTCCCGTTCCAGACGGGGATACAGGAACAAACATGTTTCTCACCCTGCACACGGGGCTTGAACACGTACTTCAGTGCAGTGATAAAGATGATCTGCCAAAACTCGCGCAAGCGCTCTCATCGGGGCTTCTCATGGGTGCGCGCGGAAATTCCGGCGTCATTTTATCCCAGCTGTTTCGCGGGTTTCAGTCTGTGTTTTTGGGGCGCGACCGAAGTGATGCGCGGCAACTCGCGCAGGCGCTGACGCAAGGTGTACAGATTGCGTACAAAGCGGTGTCGCGGCCTGTGGAGGGGACCATTCTTACGGTTGCGCGCGAATCGGCGCTAGGAGCGGATGTGGCGAGCCGAAAAAAAGATGCGACGCTGGTTCACGTCATGGAGGCGGCTGTAAATCGCGGGGAGCAGGCGCTTCTTCACACTCCGGATCTGCTGCCAATTTTGCGTCAGGCAGGGGTAGTCGATTCTGGCGGGCAGGGTCTCCTCTACATCTACAAAGGTTTCTTGCAGGCGCTTATGAGCGAACCGTTACTGGATCGCTCGTGGGATGATCTTGGATTTCGTCCGGCGATTGTCCGACGTTCAGAGGCGTTGCAACTGCCCGCCATTGAAGAATCGGCGCATGGAGAAGGGGAATTCGGATACTGTACAGAATTTCTCATCCGACGCAGCGATGCGGCACAGAATGTGGAAGAGCCTTTGCGAGATGCCCTTTTGCAGTTGGGGGATTCTTTGCTTGTCGTGCAGACGGACGAGTGGGTTAAGGTGCACGTTCACACGCTTCACCCAGGCGCTGCGCTTGAGGTTGGTCTTTCGTTTGGTTCGCTTAACGGGATCAAAATTGACAACATGACAGACCAGCACGCAAAGCGCGCTGGTGCTCAGATGAGCGTGTCCATCGCGCAAGAAGGTGCAGGTTCGCCGCATCGCGCGAAGCTTGCGCTTGCCGCAGTCGTATCAGGTGATGGTATTGAAGAGATCTACCGCGGGATCGGGATTCAGGCGATCATAAAGGGCGGTTTTACGATGAACCCGTCGACTGAAGAATTGCTGACGACCATCGAGCGTATTTCAGCCGATCAGATCATTCTTTTGCCGAATCACAAAAATGTGCTGATGGCGGCAGAACAAGCGTGTGCAGTCATGTCCGGGAGGATGCATGTCGTACCTGCGCTAAATATGGGCAGTGGATTGGGAGCGGCGCTCGCCTTTGACCCAGAGAGACCGCTTTTTGAAAACATAGAACGCATGACAGAGGCGGCTTTGCGCGTGCGTTTTGCCGCGATCACCGCATCTGTTCGCGATGCGAGTTATAATGGGCACGCGATTGGGGAAGGCGATTATCTGGCGTTGTATGAAGGTGAAATTGCAGGGTCCAATCCTTCGCGCAGTTCGCTCTATCGAGAAGTGCTGACGAATTTGTGCGAGGAGGGCGTCGAAATTTGCACAGTTTTTTACGCGGACGAATCGCTGCGCGAGGAGGCGTTTGGCGAGGCTGAGATACTCTTGCAGGCGTATCCAGAGGTGACATTTGAAGTTCATCGCGGCGGGCAGCCGATTTACGATTATCTCATCGCGGCAGAGTGAGGGATGTCGTGTGAATGGATCATCTTGGCAGTCACACCCCTTAACGATGATTCCCGGGGTGGGTCCGGCGCGCCGCGCGGCACTTCACCATCTCGGCATCCATTGTGTGGCTGATCTTCTTCACTATTATCCTTTGCGCTATGACGAGGATACAAAAGAACATGATTTTACGGCAGAGGCCGGCACCGTGATTGCTGTGGCGACCGTGTCGGGGGAGGCACGCGTGCGCTTCGCCCGCGGGAAATCGCTGCTTTCTCTACCCGTTGTCATTCACCAAACGCCCATGCACGCCCTCTTTTTTAATCAAACGTATCTACGCAGTCAATTTTCCGTCGGGATGACACTTCGTTTGCACGGACGCTACGATCCAGCGCGCAAAACCATCACGGTTACACGTCATGAACGCCCATCTAAACACAATGCCTTGCGCTCCATCACACCTGTCTATGCGGTGTCGTCTTCCATCTCTGTCACGACACTAAGACAGATCATGAGCGCGGCGCTTCGCTGTGTTTGGGAGCAACTGCGCGATGTTCTCCCGGGAGAGATCATCACGCATTTTCGGCTGCCTTCTTATGCTGAGGCACTACGCATGATTCATTTTCCGGATACGTTTTCGGATGTTCATCAGGCTCGGCGGCGCCTCATTTTCGAAGAGTTTTTTCGCTATCAGCTCCACTTGCAGCTTTTGCGCGATGAGATCGCAAGCGAACGCACCACTTCACTTGACGCGGATCGTTTCTATGAAGGTAGTGAGTCTTTTGTTCGCGCCCTGCCGTTTCAGTTGACAGACGGACAACGCTGTGCGATTGAAGAGTTATCACAAGAACTCATTGGCACAAGCCCGATGCGTCGATTGTTGCAAGGCGATGTCGGGTCAGGAAAAACGGCGGTCGCCTTTGCGCTTGCGGCAGGTCTTGCACGCGCAGGTTGTCAAACGGCCCTGATGGCGCCGACTGCCATTCTCGCAGAGCAGCACTATCGCGACGCGGTGCGGATGCTTCATCCCCTTGGCGTTACCGTTGCGCTAAAGACATCAGAGACGTCCGAGTCGACTGTCAGCGGGAATCCATCGAAGCGCGGCGAATGCACGGAGGATTTGATCATCGGCACGCACACCCTCGCTTCTCCCGCTCTCTCCTATCGTCATCTGCGCCTTGCCGTAATCGATGAACAACATCGTTTTGGCGTTGGAATTCGCCGCGCACTTCGCGAGAAGGGAAATGGAACGAGTGTTCTTCATTTGTCGGCAACCCCCATACCGCGCAGCCTGGCCCTCACGCTCTACGGTGATCTGGCGGTCACGACACTGCGCGAGCGTCCCAAGGACCGCTTGCCGATCAAGACCCAGCATGTCACAACAAGCGACCAGACCTCTGTTTTTCGACTTCTTCGAATCGAATTGGCGAAAGGCCATCAGGCGTATGTCGTGGCGCCACGCATTCGTCCTGATGACGTAGATGAAGAGATCAAGAGCGCCGAGAAACTTTACGAGGAGATGGTCGCAGAGCTTGGCGTTGCGCGAGTCGCGCTCGTTCACGGCCAGATGAATGACAAGGAGCGGCAACATGCCATGCGAGAATTTGTGGCTGGACGCACCCAGGTTCTCGTCGCGACATCCATGATTGAAGTAGGGGTCAGCGTTTTGAACGCGACAGTCATGATTGTATACGGCGCTGAGCGCTTTGGTCTGGCCACACTCCATCAATTGCGCGGTCGCGTCGGCCGCTCCACCTACCCATCCTACTGTATACTCGTAGCAGATCCTGCCGGAAATACGGCGAAAGCGCGAATTGAAGCACTTCTTTCCTCGCAGGATGGATTTGAACTGGCGGAGCGCGATCTGACACTGCGCGGTCCAGGAGAATTGCTTGGCGCAAGGCAATCAGGGCTGCCTTCTTTTGCAATTGGCGATCCGTTGACTGATTTGCGCATTATGGAAGTTGCGCGCGACACCGCCGAATCGGCGCTTGGCGACCGCTCGTTTTGGTTGCTCCCAAGTTATCAGTTGCTTCGTGAGTCTGTGCTGCGCGAGTTGGAATCGAAAATGGAGTGAGAAACAGCATGGCATGTATGAAATGGATGAAGGGGGATATCCTACGCGTAGGAGGCGATGGAAATGGCAGCAGGACAACATTCAAACTCGTATGTCGCAAAAGGTGTGAATCGCGCAATGGAGCAATTCAAATATGAAGTTGCGCAAGAATTGGGCATTCAAACGCCCGCCGATGGTTATTGGGGCACAATGCTGACACGCGATACGGGCGCAATTGGCGGTCATATGACACGCAAACTCGTCGCGCTCGCAGAGCAGCAGCTTGCAGGGAAACCGTTTTAGGATTGATGATTCACAATCTCTTTTGAACTGATCAAAGAAATCATGAGAGGCGCTTCAAGCCTCTCTTTTTTTTATGCTATAGTAGTGAGCGTTCTGCCCCCTTTTACGCACCCACTCATAGACTGTCATCAATGGCAAGTGAATCCGTGTGAGGAGGCGATTTGATACGGTGCGCAGAGCCTTTTTGTTAGCGTTCCTTCTGGCCCTGCCTAAGCGAACGCTGTCAGCGCTCCTTGGGCGCCTCATGAGCGTTTCGGCGAGTCGCCGCCTCATTCCTTACTTTATTCGTTTTTATCGCATAAACGTGTCAGAGATTGAAGCTGACCCGTCTGACTATACGAATCTATCCGATTTTTTTTCGCGCAGACTGGCGCTTGGCGCGCGCTCGTTTTGCGGTGATGAAAGCACAGTGCTCAGTCCGGTTGACGCACGTGTCGCATCGTGCGGTAAAATTGTAAACGATCAAGCGATACAGGTTAAAGGAAAGTGGTATTCCGTGTCTGAGCTTACAGGAATGCCTGCGGATCGCATCGAGGGCGGGGTTTATCTCACTCTCTATTTGAGTCCGCGTGACTACCACCGCATTCACGCGCCACTTCCCGGGAAAATCCTCGCCATCACACATACGGCAGGAACCCTGTATCCTGTCAACCGTTTCGGGGTAAATTCAGTGCGCAAGCTCTTTTTACGAAATGAGAGAACGGTCACCACGTGCCAATTTGCCGACTTTACCTATTATCTGGTGAGTGTGGGGGCGTTTGGCGTGGGTTCGATTCGCTTGACAGAGCCGTTTATCGCTCCTGAATACCCGCGAAAACATCGCGCGAAGACGCACACACTTTTTTGTGGGGCACACGAGATTGAGCGCGGTCAAGAAATCGGCTACTTCTCGCTCGGGAGCACGGTGGTCCTCGTTTTTGAAAAAGATCAGTTTGAAGAGACGGTTGTGCAAGGAGACGTTGTCAAGGCGGGAGAGCCCATTGGGCGATTTTTAGCGCTGACATCACTGTCTCTGTCATGACTGTCTGATGAAAAAAACAGGGCCCGCCACATGTGCGGATCCCTGACCTCTTTAATACAAAGAATTTCAGCAGGCGTTAGCCGTTCCGATTCCTGGAACAAGCAAGAAAAATAAAACGAAGATGATCAAGAAAACAACGGCCCAACGCGTATATCCACCGAATGTGCCCACGTTTTTCAACTCCCCAGTCTTGATGTCTGCTTTATAACACCATCGTGCATCAATACACGGGAACCGTTGTGCATTGCTGCGTATAGCCTGGGATGAGCAGGAAGAAGAGCACAAAGATGATCAGAAAAACGACCGCCCATCGCGTGTATCCTCCGAATGTACCTTCCATGAGGTGACTCCTCCTTTGCCCTAATGTGATTACATAGGTAGTGGATGCATGAAAAAAGCGTAATGAAAGGTACATCCGCCCGTTAAAACACAAAAAACCCTCCTCGCCCGGGTACGCGAGGAGGGAGCTCTGTGCAACAACTCCATCTGGATATGTGGTCCTATGTAGTTACGCACAGAGCGACTGGGAGAGGAGAAACCGGAAGAACATGTCAGTCGGACACGCTCTCTGGTTGCCTTGCGGCATCGCTGCCACATCGTTAGTTTGTCCAGGGAAGGTTTGTACTATACCTTTAGGGAGGTTTAACGCTGTGATTTTCGTTGTGGTAAAGTGAGCAGTGTGAAATGCATTTTTGACTTAATGCGTAAGGAAGTGTCACGATGCGCGTCATTGCGGGAACGAAGCGGGGAAGAACGCTTATTGCTCCCAAAGGAAATGAGACACGCCCGACCCTGGATCGAGTAAAAGAGGCGCTTTTTTCGCGAATCGGCCCCTATTTTTCTGGCGGTGTGGGTCTCGATTTGTTTGCAGGTTCAGGCGCGCTTGGGATTGAAGGAATCAGCCGCGGCCTGGAAAAAGTGATCTTTGTCGATACACAGACGAGCAATGTCATTCGTGACAATCTCGCGCGGCTCGATTGCGCTGCGCAGGCGGATGTCTTTGCGATGGACTATCGTCGCGCTTTGAATCGATTGCAGCGTGAGAGGGTAAAGATCGATGTCGTCTTTCTTGACCCTCCCTATGCGCTGTGGCATCGCGAATCGCTGCTTGATCAGTTATCTGCCGCGTCGATTCTAAATGAACAAGCCACAGTGGTGGCTGAGATGGGGCGAGATAAAGAGACGCCCGTTTCGCAAGGGTATGAAATGCTGCGCGAGGCGCTGTATAGTGAAACAAAGCTATGTGTGTATCGCTACTGCGCAACTGCTGGTGTTCCTTTGGAAGATGTCCCAGACTCTCTGCCGGAAAGGTGATTGAACTCGTGCGCACTGCCGTTTATCCTGGAAGTTTTGATCCGTTGACGCTCGGTCACCTTGATGTCGTGACACGCGGCGCGAAGATGTTTGACCATGTTATCGTGGCGGTTCTCGTCAATCTGAAAAAAACGCCACTGTTCACATCCGAAGAACGCACCGCGCTGATCCGCGAGAGCGTAAAGGGTCTTCCCAATGTGAGTGTCGATTCTTTTTCGGGCTTGCTGGTGAATTACTTACAAGAAAAACAGGCGACAGTGATCATCCGCGGGTTGCGGTTCATCAGCGATCTTGAAACAGAACTGCAAATGGCGTCCATGAACCGCGAATTGATGCCGGAGTCAGAAACCATCTTCATTCCGACGAATCATGAATTTTCGTATTTGAGTTCCAGTCTCATTAAAGAAATTGCGCGTCATCGCGGCGATGTATCTCGCTTTGTGCCGGGAAATGTCCTTCACGCGCTTCGCGAAAAACAGGAAGAGCGGTTTGGCTGAATCGGGGTGGACAATGGTGAAGAAAACGAAACTGGGGCTCGCTCTTGGCAGTGGGGGGACACGCGGATTTGCACATGTTGGCGTGTTGCAGGTTCTTGAAGAAGCCGGATTCAAGCTTCACGCGATTGCAGGCTCAAGCATGGGCGCCTTGATCGCCTCCCTCTATGCGACGGGCGCTCCTGTTCACCATATGGAACAACTCGCGACACATCTGCCGATTGCTCGCTGGATGGATGTCACGTTCCCAAAGATGGGCTTGGTGACAGGTGTAAAACTTCACGAGCTGATCAAAATATTGACAAAGCGAAAGACGTTTGAGCAGTGCTCACTTCCCCTCGCTGTCGTCGCGACCGACCTCGAACTCGGAGAACGGGTCGTACTCACGGAAGGGTATGTTCACGACGCGGTTCGCGCGAGCATCGCCATCCCCGGGATTTTTGTGCCTCATCGCATCAATCAGCGCCTCTTGATCGATGGCGGCGTGATCGACCGTGTACCGATTCACGCGACGCGCAGTCTGGGGGCTGATTTTGTGATTGCGGTGGATGTCGGATTGTTCGATCGGTTGCCGCCAGTCAGGCATGTATTTGACGTTATCGTTCAATCGATTGACATTATGGAGCGCGAAATTTTTCGTCATCGCATTCTTGATGCGGATTTTGTGATCCGCCCAGAACTGGCGCTGATGAGTTCGACCACATTTCACGGCATTGCCGAGGCGATCGAGGCGGGGCGTGACGCGGCGCGCAAGGCCATTCCGGAACTGCGCGAAAAACTGGCGAGTGTGGAAGAAGCGGCGCGCGGTCGGTCTTGATGATGAAAGCTTCAAAATGAAAGATACGAGGTTTTGTCTCATGAATGATGGTTGGCACAAGGCAAGGCGCGCACGCAGTCGCGTCAATGGTTTTCGGATTTTCCTGCTCGCCATTCTTGCGATGGCGGTGGTGGCTTTTTTTGTTCCGCTTCCTTACTACGTTTTTTCTCCAGGTCAGGCAGAAGCGGTTGCCCCCATCGTTCGGGTACAGGGCGGGCATCGCAATGAGCGGGGAAGCTTTATGCTCACGTCGGTGTACGTCACCTATGCGGATAACATCTACGACTTTATTGGCGCACTGATGGTTCCTCACCACCAAGTGTTAAGTATCAAGCAGGTGTCTGGCGGACTCTCCAATACGCTTTACGATCAAATCGAGTCGTATATGATGAAACAAGCAAAGCTTGACGCGGAACTGGCTGCTTTTCGCTATCTTCACAAACCATATCACCTTGTTAACCAAGGGGTCACGGTGGTTGCACTTGACACCAAAGAGAACCCTGCGACGCCGCTTATGCCAGGTGACACATTGTTGCGCATCAATCACAGGCCCATTCAAACTGTTGCCGATCTGACAACCGTTCTCGCCTCGCTGCATCCAGGCGCCGCCATTTCGGTGAGCGTACTGCGAGGAGGGAAAATCGCACATCTTCACATGCATACCGTCTCGCTGCCAGACGGTGCAGGAAAATCACACACGGGGCTTGGCATCTATCCGACGCAGGCGCTAAAGCTGATCACGGCAAACCCTGTGACCATTCGAACCGGACAACTTGATGGACCGTCTGCCGGTCTCATGTTCTCACTTGAGATTATCAATCAGCTCGCAAAAACGGATCTTACACGCGGCTATAAAATTGCGGGGACGGGAACGATCACGCCAAACGGGGTGGTCGGACAGATTGGCGGGGTGACCCATAAGGTCATCGCGGCGGTCAATGCCGGTGCATCCTTCATGTTTGTGCCAGCGGATCGCGCGCCGGGTGACACGAATGAGGCGCACGCTTGGCAGAGGTAAAAAAGGATCATCTCCACATCACGATCGTCCCTGTAAGCACACTTGCACAAGCCGTTTCCTTTTTAGAAAAACTGCCGCCAAAAAAAGCGGTGAAATAAATGGCTGGGACGCAGCGTGGAGATCAATAAATGCGACACATTGACAGCGCAGAGCGTTACCCGTATACTACTTTCTGTCGTGAATGGAGTGAAGGATCTTTTGAAAATTGCATGGTCTGATGCGGAGAAACCCGACGGAGTGCATCTTTGCGGCAAGGTAGAGATGACGGAGACGTTTGACGAGGCGAGTGGTGTTGCGTCAATGGAGCCGCTCCTGGTGGATGTCAAAGCGGTTGCGGACGCGATAGAACTGACGCTTGCGGGTCACGTGGAAACGCTCGTCAAGTTTCGCTGTGTGCGCTGTCTTGAACTGTTTTCTTCACGCATTCAAACATCGTTTCAAGAGGTTTTTTGCCGAACGAAATTGACCGCAGAGCAAGATGAAGCCGAAGTGATCCACTGGGTTGATCGTGATGTTCCGATTGATGCATATGCGATTCAGGCTGTTTTGCTTGCGATGCCGATGAACCCGCTTTGCAAACCGGATTGTCTGGGCCTTTGTCCAGCGTGTGGTATAAATCACAATGAGGCGCATTGCTCGTGCAATGCTGAATCGATCGATCCGCGTTGGGATGAATTGGCAAATCTTTTTCAATCCGATAGGTCATCCGAAATTTCGGATAAGAAGTGAGGTGGATCCAGTGGCAGTACCTCAGCATAGAACGTCCAAGACTCGGAAACGCCTTCGCCGCACCCATTTTAAATTGTCTGTGCCGGGAATGGTTGAATGCCCCGAGTGTCACGAAATGAAGTTGTCTCATCGCGTATGTCCGAACTGCGGCACCTACAAGCGTAAAGCAGTTGTCGCGACAGAGCGCGCGTAGTAAGCAGAGAGGGTCATGGCGTTTACACGTCCACGGCACTCTTTTTTTATGATGAGCATACGGGGTGATCCGTGCATGTCGACGCAAAAAAAGACGCGACACGAACGGCTTTTGCACATCATTGAGAGTGATCCCCTTTTAAAAGATGAAGAACTTGCTAAGCGGCTTGGAGTCAGCGTCCAGACGATTCGCCTCGATCGCTCGCAGTTGGGGATTCCTGAGGTGCGCGAACGAATGCGCCGCGCCGCGACAACCCATTTTGAATCTCCGCGAACGCTTGAAGTTGACGAGGTCGTCGGTGAAATTATCGACCTTGAGATAGGACGTCACGGACTTTCAATTTTTGAAGTGGGTGCAGAGCACGCATTGTCGCGCTCGCGCATCGTGCGCGGTCATCACCTGTTTGCGCAAGCAAACACGCTCGCCGTCGCGATCGTTGACGCAAAGCAGGCGCTTACAGCGCGTGTGACGGTGCGCTTTTTGCGTGCGGCGCACGTAGGTGATCGCCTGATTGCAAAAGCGACTGTGACAGGTGAGCGCGCCGGGTTTGTTCGCGTGGCCGTGCGTACGCGCGTTGGCAGTCAAGAAATTTTGCAAGCTGATTTTCTTGTGACGCAGGGCTTGCGAGAAGCGGAACGGGGGAGTGAAATTCGTGAGACTCGCCATTGATGTGATGGGCGGCGATCATGCTCCCAAGGCGCCGATTGAAGGCGCGATACAGGCTGCGCTTGAACATAGGCAGGTTGAGTTTGTCCTTGTGGGGCGCGAAGAAGTGATTGAACCATATCGCGCAAGTTTTCCATCAAACATACAGGTGCGACACGCCTCGGATACGATTGCCTCAGACGCAGAACCGGTGCGCTCTGTGCGTCGACAGCCAGACGCATCGTTGGTTGTCGCGGCGACCCTTGTCCGGGACAACGTGGTTGACGGCATGGTGTCAGCAGGGAACACTGGCGCATTCATGGTGGCCGGGCTGCTTTTTGTCGGGCGCATGCAAGGAATTGAGCGGCCGGCTTTGGCGGGGCTCCTCCCTTCTTTTCAAGGAAATGGCGTCCTCCTCCTTGACGCTGGTGCAAATACGGACTGTACAGACGCGCACCTGCTGTCGTTTGCCAAAATGGGACAGGCGTATGCGCAGGTCGCAATGAAGATTGAGCATCCACGGATTGGGCTCATCAACATCGGCGCTGAACCCAACAAAGGCAGTGAGGTTGTCAAGTCAGCCTATCGATTGCTAAAGCATGAGATGGAAGGATTCGTCGGAAACATCGAGTCGCGGGAGATGCTGCACGATGTGTGCGATGTTTTAGTGTGCGACGGTTTTGTCGGCAATACGCTCGTCAAATTTTATGAGGGTGCAGGTGCCGGATTATTTGAGGAGTTGCGTGCCGTGTTTATGCAGACGCGCCTGACGCGCTTGTCGGCCCTTTTTTTGCGCCAGAGTTTGAAGAAGTTTAAGATGCGTTTTGACTATGCGGAGTATGGCGGTGGCCCGTTTTTAGGCGTGAACGGCATCCTTGTCAAGGCGCACGGTTCATCGAACGCGCGCGCGTTTCAAGTGACGATCAACCAGGCGATTAAGATGCATCAGAATGGTCTGATTCACGCACTGCAAGAGGCCATCGCCAAGCGAACAGAGACAGGGGGGGTCTGATGAAAACAGCATATGTCTTTCCTGGGCAAGGATCGCAGTACATTGGCATGGGGGCAGCGTTTGTCGAGATGGATCCGCTTGCGCGCGAGCTTCTTGACGAGGCGGACGCAGCGCTCGGGTTTTCGCTGCGCAGGATTTTTCTTGAAGGATCGAGTGATCAGCTGCGTTTAACTTATTACACGCAGCCAGCGATTTTGACGGTTAGTGTGATGGCGTATCGGATGGCGATCAAGGCGGGTTTTCCCGTGCCGGATTTCGCCCTTGGGCATAGCCTTGGCGAGTACAGCGCGTTGGTGGCGGCCGAGGTGCTGGATTTTCCCGATGCAATCCGGCTTGTTTACTTGCGCGGCCGTTTTATGGACGAGGCGGTGCCGTCAGGAATAGGAGCGATGGCGGCTGTTCTTGGTGCCGACTTACAGGCGCTAAGCGCCCTGTGCAGCGAGATTGCCCGCGAGCTTTCAGAAGTGGTGGAGATTGCCAATGAAAACTGCCCTGGACAAGTTGTCGTTTCGGGCCACAAGGCCGCGGTTTCCCGCCTCGTGGAACGGGCAAAAGAGGCAGGAGCAAAGCGCGCGATTCCGCTTGAGGTGAGTGGACCGTTTCACTCTTCTTTGATGGCGCCGGCGGCTGTGCGCCTGGCAGAAGAACTTGCAAAAATCGAACTGCGCAAAGCGGCGTTTCCGATTGTGGCAAACGTTTCTGCTGAGCCGCTAAGCGACCCGAGCGCCATCCGTAGCGCTTTGATTGCACAGATTGAAAAGCCTGTTTTGTTTGAGGCGGGGATCAGGCAGTTGCTGCGCCAAAACGTTCAAACGTTTGTCGAGATGGGCCCAGGCAGTGTACTGTCGGGGCTTATCAAAAAAATTGATCGGCAAGCGATCGTGCAGCGCGTTGAGGATCAAGGTACGTTTGCGCAAGCAAAGGCGGCTATTTTGGAGGTGTCGTGATGGAACTCAAAGATCGCGTCGCAATGGTCACCGGCGCGTCAGGTGGCATTGGATCGGCTGCCGCCGTAGAACTTGCCGAGGCCGGGGCGCGCTTAGTTCTTTCGTATCATCACGGCAGTGAGCGTGCCGAGGCGCTCGCTGCAGAGCTTCGCGCGCGCGGGGGCGTCTGCACCATTGTGCAGGCGGATGTCTCGACAAAAGAAGGCGCCGCCGTCCTCGTAAAAACGGCTGTTGAGGCGTATGGCGGAATCGACATCCTGGTGAATAACGCGGGGGCGACCCGCGACGGCCTGTTTCTAAGGATGAAGGAAGAGGATTGGGATCAGGTCATTGACACGAATCTGAAGTCCGTCTTTCTCTGTTCGCAAGCTGCCTCAAAATATCTCATGCGAAGCGCCTATGGCCGCATCATCAACATCGGGTCGGTCGTCGGGCTGACTGGCAATGCCGGACAGGCCAACTACACTTCAGCGAAAGCCGGGTTGGTCGGGTTATCCAAAACGATCGCGCGGGAACTCGCGAGCCGCAAGGTGACAGTCAATGTCATTGCACCTGGGTACATCACAACGCGAATGACGGAGAAGCTCGCGCCGGAACTTAGTGAAAAATTGGCTGATCAGATTCCGCTTGGACGACTGGGGCGGCCGGAGGATGTCGCGTCGCTCATCCGCTTTCTGGCTGGGGACCGTGCATCCTATATAACCGGTCAAGTATTGCAAGTCGACGGCGGATTAGTCATGTAGTATACTCTGGCAAGGAGGTGACAGTATGTCCGATGTATTCGAGCGCGTAAAGCGCATTGTTGTGGACCGCCTCGGCGTGGAAGAGTCGCAGGTTGCGTTAAATGCGTCCTTTAAAGATGATTTGGGAGCCGACTCGCTGGATGTTGTGGAGTTGGTGATGGAACTGGAAGATGAGTTCGACCTTGAAATCTCAGACGAAGATGCGGAAAAAATCACAACGGTTGGCGATGTTGTACAGTACATTCAGTCCCGCGAGTAATCCTTCATTCATACGAGTCCCCGCCCCGTGCGGGGCTTTTCTGGTCATGGACAAAGGTGTCGGGTATGCTTTGGAGCAAATTTGTGAAGGTGTCTATGGATTACGGTGTGATGGATGAGGAGGAGTGAAGTGTGTCGATGCGCCGCGTTGTCGTAACAGGGATGGGTGCTGTCACACCTGTTGGGATCGGGATTCCCTCTTTTTGGGAGTCGCTAAAAACAGGAAAGTCTGGGGTTCGTCGCATAGAAGCGTTTGATGTGACAGACTTTTCGACAAAAATTGCCGCGAGTATCTCAGATTTTGTACCAGAAGATTATATTGATCGCAAGGAAGCGCGCAGAATGGACCGCTTTGTGCAGTTTGCAGTGGCTGCGGCGAAAATGGCGATGGACCAAGCGGGTCTCGTGATTACAGAGGAAGTGGCGCCGCGCGTTGGGGTTTATATCGGTTCAGGCATTGGCGGCCTTGCAACGCTTGAAGACCAACATCGGACGCTTCTGGAACGCGGACCAAAACGGGTGAGTCCTTTTTTTATCCCGATGATGATCGGTGACATGGCTTCTGGCCAAGTATCGATTCTGTTTGGGGCACAGGGGCCAAACAGTGCGCCCGTTTCGGCCTGCGCTACGGGTTCGAATTCGATTGGCGACGCCTATCAAATGATTGTGCGGGGTGCCGCTGACGCGATGATTTGTGGTGGCGCAGAAGCGACCATTACACCGCTTGCGCTCGCGGGTTTTTGTTCCGCCAAGGCGCTGTCTGAGCGCAATGATGAGCCGGAGCGCGCGAGTCGTCCTTTTGATCGCGATCGCGACGGATTTGTCATGGGAGAGGGCGCAGGCATCCTTGTCATTGAGGAGTATGAATTCGCCAAGGCGCGCGGCGCGGAGATTCTTGCAGAAGTTGTTGGGTATGGCATGAGCGGTGACGCCTATCACCTCGTGCAACCCGCGCCTGGAGGAGCTGGCGCGGCGCGCGCCATGCGTGCGGCGCTTGCTGATGCACACCTTCACCCAGAGCAGATCGGTTATATCAACGCCCACGGCACGTCGACGCCAATCGGGGACGTGGCAGAGTCAAATGCGGTTGAGTCGATCTTTAAGGAAGCCGCAATGAATACGCCAGTCAGTTCAACAAAGTCGATGACGGGGCACTTGCTCGGCGCGGCAGGCGGTATTGAGGCGATCGCGGTGATCATGGCGTTGCGCGAAGGGATACTTCCTCCTACCATCAATCTCGATGAAAAGGATCCTGAGTGTCGCTTGGATTACGTTCCGAATGTTGCCCGTGAGGCTACAGTGCACTATGCGATGTCAAACTCGTTTGGGTTTGGCGGTCACAATGCGACATTGATATTTGCCAAGACGAATGTGTGACAAGCTATGCAATCGCAAGACCGGGGAGCGTGAAAATACCGGTGGGGGCGCAACCGATCCATCGCTTGATGCAACACATAGGCATACAATTTCAGGATGTGACGCTGCTCCAGTCAGCGTTCACGCACTCATCCTATCGCAATGAGCATCGCAAGCCAGGCGCAAAGGATAATGAACGGCTTGAGTTTTTGGGGGACGCGGTGTTGGAACTGAGTGTCAGTCAATACTTATATCGCACCTACCCGGATTCTCTTGAGGGTGAGTTGACACGCATGAGAGCCGCAATCGTCTGTGAGCCAAGTCTTGTCATGTTTGCGCGAAGACTTCATTTCTCACGCTATTTGCGTTTGGGCAAAGGGGAAGAAATGTCGGGTGGAAGAGAGCGATCGAGTCTTTTGGCGGATGCGTTTGAAGCGTTTGTGGGCGCCCTTTATCTTGATCAGGGGCATCTCGGCGTTGAACGATTTCTGACGGAGCACTTCTATCCCTTTATCCCCACACTTGAAGACGCGTGGAAAAAAGATTACAAGACATTGCTGCAAGAGCTTGTTCAAAGACTGCAATTGGGTGAACTCAGTTATGAGATTCTCGAAGAGCGCGGCCCGGCGCATGATCGCGAATTTGTGGTCCAGGTGAATGTGGGGCGAGAGGTTTTTGGGCAAGGCGTTGGACGCTCCAAGAAAGAAGCGGAGCAGCGCGCGGCAGAGTCTGCTTTGATGCGGGAAGTCTTTCGGGGGCGCGAGTAAATGGGTGCGTTATGGAGGATGCGGCAGGATTCTGCACTGCGATAGGAGGCGTTTTTTGTGTTTTTAAAGCGGCTTGATGTGCTTGGCTTCAAGTCGTTTGCGGATCGCACAGAGGTGACGGTAGTCCCTGGTGTAACGGCGGTTGTCGGTCCGAATGGAAGCGGAAAGAGCAACATTGCAGATGCAATCCGTTGGGTGTTGGGCGAGCAGAGCGCCCGCTCGCTTCGCGGCGCAAAAATGGAAGACGTCATTTTTGCGGGCAGTCAGAATCGTCGCGCCTTAAATTTTTGTGAAGTGAGTCTGACCCTTGACAATGCGGATGGGAAATTGCCTGTGTCCTATGCTGAAGTGACGGTGACGCGCCGCGTATACAGAAACGGGGACAGTGAGTATTTATTAAATCAAAAAGCTTGTCGATTGCGCGACATCAGTGAACTCTTCATGGACACGGGCGTTGGTCGAGAGGCTTATTCCATCATTGGCCAAGGGCGCATTGAAGAGATCCTCTCGACGCGCAGCGAAGATCGTCGGGGCATTTTTGAAGAAGCGGCCGGAATTGTGAAATTTAAAACGCGCCGTAAAGAGGCGGAGCGCAAACTTTCCGATGCGTCGCAGAATGTCACTCGTGTAAAAGATATTCTCGCAGAGCTTGAAGATCAGCTGGAACCGCTGCGTGAGCGAGCGGAACGAGCGATTGCGTATCAATCGCTCTCAGAATCCTACCGAAAACTGCATATTGGTGTATTGACGGCAGAGGCAGAAAACCTTCAGTCGCGCAGTCGGGAACTGCAGGTGACGGCGGATGAACAGCGCGCGGTTTTGCAAAGGCACAGTGCGCATCTCGACGAGATTGAACTGCAGGTCAACGAAAAACGCACTGAGTTAGAACAGGTAGAATTGGCGCTTGAGCAGGCCAATCGCGAACTTCTCACAGTGACTGAAAACTATGAACAGGCTGAAGCGGAACGGCGTGTCGCTTCGGTGAAACAAGAGGCCGCACTCACGGCGCTTGAAGACCTCAAACAGCGTCACGAAGAAGTTGAACAGCAACTGGGACAGTTGGCACGTGCGATTGCGGCGTCGGATGAAAAGCGAACGGCTAGTGCACAGCGCGTTGCAAAACACCGGGAAGCATTAGATCAGGCGTTGATGAACCTTGATGAACAGGGTGCCATGAGAAAGATCAAGGAGCGAACGCAGGAGGCGCGTTCAGCACTGATTGAACGGATGCGCGATCAGGCGGAACTGAATAATGCAAAGCGGGCTCTAGAAGGTGAGCGCACAGCGCTTGAACGGCGGCGCTTGCGGTTGCGCGAGGAAGCTGAAACACTTTTGCGCCAATGGGAAGAAACGCACAACCTTTATGAGCGCCTTTGTGAGGAGGCGCGTGAAGACGAACAGACGCACGCGCTCTATCACGATGAAATGGTGAAATGCCGCGAGAGGCAGCGGGAAGAAGAGGAAAAGAGGCGTGCCGTGCAGGGACGGCTGACGGAGCTTGACCAAGAGCGCGTGAGCATTCGCTCGCGCCTTGGGGTGCTTGAGGACCTGCAGAATGATCTCGAGGGGTTCTCGGCAGGAGCCAAAGCGGCGCTCGTTGCGGCACGCAGCAAAAAACTGGAAGGAATTCACGGTGCGATCGCCGATCTTGTGGATGTGCCAGAAACGTATCAACTCGCGATTGAGACGGCGCTTGGCGCTTCGGTTCAGCACATTGTGACAGAGCGTGAACGAGATGCGAGAAACGCGATCGAATATCTGAAACGAAGGCAGTTGGGACGGGCGACATTTCTTCCAGTTGAAGTCATCAAGGCGCGCCGCATCCCTCTCCAAGAGTTGCAAAGGGTGCAGTCTTCTTCGGGGTTTGTGGGAATTGCCTCAGATTTGCTGAATGTAAAGCCGGCGTTTAAACAGATCATTGACTCCTTGCTTGGAAATGTGATTGTCGTGCGTGCCCTTCCTGAGGCAAACGCGATCGCTCGCGCATTAAACTATCGTTACCGGATTGTGACGGAGCAGGGGGACATTGTCAATGCAGGCGGCTCTATGACAGGGGGGAGTGTCGGCCGCCGCGGTACGCCGATCCTTGGCCGCACGCGCGAGATTGAGACGTTGCGCGCGCGCGCGCAGGAGAATGAAGCCGCCTTGGAAGAGGTCGCGCAAGCGTTAAAACGCTGTAACGATACGATCAATGATTTGCAAAGTGACGGTACAAAAGCGGCAGTTCGACTCGGCGAGTTTGCACAGCAAGCGGCAAACCGTCAAAGACAGATCGAACGCACGCTAAATATGTGCAATTTTATTGAAGAAAAGAAAAACGCGCAGCGCGATGAGCAACAGCAGCTTGAGCTTGAACATGATGAAATTGGAATCAAGCAAAACGCACTTGCGGACAAACTGCACTTGCTTGATGAGCAGGTAAAACTTGCGGAGAACACGGTGGCTGCAATCGAGGCGGAAGCTGAAGCTGTCCAGGCGAATTTTGCGGGACGAAATGAGGAACTGACCGCACAGCGCGTTTTACTCGCAGAGGAAGAACAGACCTATCTTCACGAACAGTCAGAGTTTGAGCGATTGGTTCAGGAACGCGCGCGTTATCTTGCGAACAAGGAGCGCATGGTTCAAGAGATCAGCAGGGCGATCGCGCTTCTTGCAGAGCTTCAGTCTGTGCAAAAAGAGCTGGAAAGAAACAGCATAGGCATCGCGTCAGAGAGAGAGCAGCGGCAAGCGGCGTTGTCTGATATCCGCGCGAGTCGCTTGAAGCGTTCGGAGGCGTTAAGCTCGCTTGAACGTGAGATGGATCAAATTCGCGAGGCGTGCGCAAAGGTTGAGCAGCGCTTGCACGCGTCTGAAATCACTCGCTCGCGTGTCGATACAGAGCTTGAAGCCCGCCTTGAGACGCTGCGTGATGATTATGGACTGGGCTATGAACTTGCGAGTGAACGCTATCCGCTTGATGCGCCGCTTGCCCAGGCGAAAGCCCGTCACGGTGAACTGAAGCGCGCAATGGAGACATTTGGAGAAGTTAGTCTTGGCGCCGCTGAAGAATACGAGCGCGTACTTGAACGGTATACATTTTTGCGCGATCAGGAAGGCGATTTGGAGCGTGCGCGAACACAACTCGAAACGCTTATCGCAGAGATTGATGATGAGATGGCTAAGCGCTTTAAAGAGACGTTTGATGAGGTTCGCCGACATTTTCAGGGGGTCTTTCAATCGCTCTTTGGGGGTGGACAGGCTGATCTTTTCTTGGTGGATGAGAATGCGCCGCTCACCTGTGGGATTGAAGTAATTGCAGAACCTCCGGGCAAGAAGATGCAGGCACTCTCTCTTCTCTCAGGCGGTGAACGCGCACTTACGGCGCTTGCGCTCATGTTTGCGATCCTGCGTGTAAAACCGGTTCCGTTTTGCGTGTTGGACGAGGTTGAAGCCGCGTTGGATGAAGCGAATGTCTCGCGCTTTGCGTCCTATCTGCGCGAATTCTCTGCACAAACGCAGTTTGTCGTAATCACACACCGCCGAGGGACGATGGAATCGGCTGATGTGCTTTATGGTGTCACGATGCAGGAGTCAGGCGTTTCAAAGCTTGTCTCGGTGCGCGTGCTCGAAGAAGAACCCATTGAGGCGGTCAAAGAAGCGTAATGAATGCGCCTGTGCGCGAAGAGGGGTTGGATGAATGGGGATTTTTGATCGCTTAAAGCAGAGTTTGACTAAAACGCGAAAGACGTTTCAAGATACGTTTTCCACTCTTGTGCACAGGCGATCCATTGATGCCGCGCTCTATGATGAATTAGAGGAAAAGCTGCTGGCGGCAGATATCGGATTTGACACGACGACAGCTTTGCTTGAAAGAATGAAAAAAGAGGCGCGAAGACAAGCGCTCCAGACGGCAGATCAATTGATTCCGGTTTTAAAAGCGGCGATTGATGAAATTCTTACCGCACAAAGCCGCGAGATGCATACGGCAGAGCGTGGTCCAACCGTCATTCTTGTGGTAGGTGTAAACGGTGTGGGAAAAACGACGACGATCGGCAAACTCGCCCACCGCTATACCCAGGAAGGAAAGCGCGTTATGATTGCCGCTGGGGATACATTTCGCGCCGCGGCCATTGAGCAATTGGCAGTTTGGGCGGAGCGGGCCAATGCCCCCCTCGTTCGCCAGGCGATCGGGTCAGATGCGGCAGCGGTGATTTTTGACGCGGTGCAATCGGCGCACGCTCGGCAGGTTGACGTCTTGTTGTGCGATACCGCAGGAAGACTGCAAAACAAATCGCACCTTATGGATGAGTTGCGCAAAATCGTGCGCATCATGAAGCGGGAAATCCCGGATGCACCACATGAAGTGTTGTTGGTTGTCGATGCGACCACAGGGCAAAATGCGCTCTCGCAAGCGGCACTGTTTAAAGAGGTCGCGGATGTCACGGGCGTTGTCTTGACAAAGCTTGACGGCACGGCGAAGGGTGGGGTCATTCTCCCGATCTCACGGGAGTTGAATTTGCCGGTAAAATGGATTGGTATCGGAGAACAGATCGATGACTTGCAACCCTTTGAGGCAAGTTCGTTTTCAGAGGCGCTTTTTTCACCTCAGGATTCTTGAGTTAGAATTGGCGTGACAAGTAAAAACCCTTGACATGTTAGATCGATTTTCCTATACTCATGAACGAGTGAGGTGTTCGTCTTGGACGAAATCACCACGCAGCACCTGCTGTACGATTTATACGGATCGCTTCTCACAGAGCGTCAACGGCAAGTATTAGAAGATCGTTTGTTTGAAGACCACTCCCTGCAAGAGATTGCTGAACATCTAGGTATATCAAGACAAGGAGTTCACGACCTGTTTTCGCGCTCCATGTTTCAACTTGAAGATTATGAGAAAAAATTAGGTTTTGTGCAAGAGTATATAAAAAGGCGTACGCTGCTTTTGAAATTGCAGAAGCGGTTGTCTGAGAAACACGCAATGGATGAAGAAATTGAGCGAGTGATTCGCGAATTGATCGACGGGGAGGTGGAACCGAATGTTTGAGTCGCTGAGCGGTCGCCTGCAGTCTGCCTTTTCCAAGCTGCGGGGAAAAGGGCGTCTGAGTGAATCGGATGTCAATGACGCCATGCGTGAAATCCGTCGTGCACTGCTTGAGGCAGACGTCAATCATGTCGTCGCGAAGAAATTTGTGGATGCGGTAAAAGAACGCGCGATTGGACAGGACATTCTGCAGAGTTTGACGGCAGGGCAGCAAGTGGTGTCGATTGTCAACGATGAATTGACGAGATTGCTCGGAGAAACACAGGCGAAGCTCGAACGTTCTGCAAAGCCTCCTACCGTTGTAATGATGGTTGGTTTACAAGGCGCCGGGAAAACGACGGCTACTGCAAAGCTCGGGCGCTTTTTGGCAACGAGCGAACACCGTCGCCCTCTTTTGGTGGCCGCCGATATCTATCGACCCGCAGCGATTGATCAGCTCGTCGCCTTGGGCCAGCAAATCGGTGTGGCGGTATGGGCTCCCGGGGCGGAAGTGGCGCCTGCGGAAATTGTTCGAACGGCACTGGATGAGGCGCGGCGCGGCGGATACGATTATGTGCTTATCGACACGGCAGGCCGCCTTCACATTGACGAGTTACTCATGAATGAGCTGGATCAGCTTCGGCAACTCAGCGAACCTGAAGAAATTCTCCTGGTTGTCGACGCGATGACGGGTCAAGATGCAGTGACAGTTGCCCAGTCGTTTCATGAGGCGTTGGGGATTACGGGCGTCGTCTTGACGAAATTAGATGGCGACACGCGGGGCGGTGCAGCACTCTCTGTTCGCCATGTGACGGGATGTCCCATTAAATTTGTTGGTACGGGTGAGCGACCGGACGCTTTGGAACCCTTTTATCCTGATCGAATGGCATCGCGCATTCTCGGAATGGGGGATGTGTTGACGCTTATTGAAAAGGCACAGGCTCACTTTGATGAGGATCAGGCTAAGGTATTAGAGCAAAAAATGCGAAACAACGATTTTACGCTTGAAGATTTTTTGACTCAGCTGCAACAAGTTAAAAAAATGGGGCCGTTGGATCAATTGATGGGGATGATTCCGGGCCTTGGTGGCGCATTAAAAAATCTGCCACAGGGTGGAATGGATGAAAAACCGCTCAAGAGAATTGAGGCAATTATTCTCTCCATGTCTCCTGAAGAAAGGGCGAAACCTGAACTTGTTGAAAAGAGTTCGAGTCGCCGCGTGAGGATTGCCAAAGGCAGTGGGACGCAGGTCAAGGATGTAAACCAACTGTTGCGTCAGTTTGGTGAAATGCGCAAGATGATGAAACAATTCTCCGCCATGGGTAAAGGCGGGAAACGCTCAATGGCCAATCTTAAAAATCGCTTTGGCGCTCCGCGAATGCCGTTTGGTGGAGGGCGAGGTAAAAGAAGCCGTTAACGCGCAGGTGTCGCGCGGTGTGATTTGTTGCTTTCCATGCTTTTCGTTGATTCTGACAAGGAGGTGAAAATCATGGCTGTTAAAATTCGACTGAAACGAATGGGTGCAAAAAAAGCTCCGTTTTATCGTGTGGTTGTTGCTGACTCGCGCTATCCTCGCGATGGACGCTTTATTGAAGAGATTGGCACGTACAACCCTCTCACAGAACCCGCTCAGATTCAGATTAAAGAAGAGCGCGCGCTTTATTGGTTGCAAACAGGAGCGCAACCTTCTGACTCTGCGCGTAATTTGCTGAGCAAGGTAGGCGTCATGAAGCAAATGCACGAGCGTCGTCAGGGCAAGTAAACTGTACAAGGATGTGGGTTTCCTTGAAAGAACTCGTAGAATGGATTGCGCGTAATCTTGTAGATCACCCGGACGAAGTTCGTGTATCGCAAAAGGAAACAGATCGCACGATCGTTTATGAGCTTTCGGTACACCCATCTGATACAGGTAAAATTATCGGCAAACAAGGTCGTATGATCAGGGCGATACGCTTAGTAACGGCTGCGGGACACCTGCCTGAAACGAAAAGGATCCACATTGAGCTGGTATAGTGTGGCCAGGCTGTTTCGGGCGTCGTGTCCCGTTTGTCTTGGTATGGCCAAATGGCTGTGCACTGACTAGAGAGGATGATGAGCAGTGATTACAATTCGTCAACCGGTTGCAGTGAAGGTTATTTTGACGGAAGAAACAAAGCAGCAGTGGCTTGCGGAACTGCGGAGATTGATCAATGCCACAATCGCCGAGTTAGAGGAACTTGAATTTCGCGGTAAACAATGGTTGCGCGAAGCAAAGGAACAGGGTGAAGCGGCAATTGCTGCCACCGAGGAGCGAATTGAGGCAGAGCGTAGCCAGCGCATTGAGCGACGTGAACAGATGATCGCTCAATTGAGTCAGATACAACAAATGGATATTGGAGAAGAAGTGCCTAATGGCAATGTGGAAACCACCGTCGATGTGAAGGTTGGTGATTCTTGGGATACAGTTTTACTCGGCAGCGAGATTATCCTTAAGGACAACATTGTCGTTGAAATCCGCCGAAATGGACAATCAATCACCTCGTAATGCGGTTAGCCTTTTGCGGGAAGTTGGATCACAGTGTTACAGAAACAGGTGAGAAGATGATTGCTGTTGGGCTTATTCATGGCACTCATGGATTGAAAGGCGAGTTAAAGGTGGAATCGAGAACAGACTTTCCTGATCTTCGGTTTGTGCCTGGTTCTCGCTTGTTTTTGTTTAAAAAAGATGTTCAGAATGAAGAAGCGGCAATTCCAGTCGTTGTTGAAACGGCGAGCGTGTACAAGCGCGGATATTTGCTGTCCTTTGTTGGGTATCGTTCAATTGCTGCGGTTGAGACATGGCAGGGTGGAAGCTTGAGGGTTCCAGAGTCAGAAATGCCTGCATTGCCTGAGGGTGAATATTATATTCGCGATTTGCTTGATTGTCATGTCTATGATGAAATGGACAATCGTATCGGCGTCATAACCAATGTGTTGACGCCAGGCGCGAATGATGTTTATGAAGTGAAAACAGACGCAGGAAAATTACTGCTCATCCCAGCGATAAAGGAATGCATTTTGAGTGTCGAAACAGACAAAAAACGCATGAGAATTCATGTGATGCCAGGGCTATTCGATGAATCGTAAAGGATCCCATGCGCTGCATCTCGACATCCTGTCGCTCTTTCCAGAAGCGATTGAACCCTACCTCTCATCAAGTGTAATTGCGCGGGCCAGACAGGCGGATGCCGTGGACATTCGCGTGACCAATTTTCGCGATTTTTCTGATAATAGGCATAAGACGGTTGATGATTACCCGTTTGGTGGAGGGGCAGGAATGCTTTTAAAAGCCCCGCCGCTTTTTGCGGCTGTCGATCATGTGCGGGCGCTGCGCAATTTAGATGATGAACCGCGAGTGATCATGATGACGCCGCAGGGACGTACATTTACACAAGAGATTGCTCATGAATTGAAGACGGAGCGGCATTTAATATTTTTATGCGGTCATTACGAAGGATTTGATGATCGCGTGCGTCAGCATTTGGCGACGGATGAACTTTCGATCGGTGATTTTGTGTTGACTGGTGGTGAACTTGCTGCGCTCGTTGTCGTTGATGCTGTCGTGAGATTGTTGCCGGGTGTTTTAGGCAACGAAGAGAGTTCCAGGCAGGATTCGCATGAGCATGGCATGCTTGAATATCCACAGTACACAAGACCCCGTAAGTTTCGAGAATGGGAAGTCCCGGAAGTGTTGCTATCAGGAAATCACAAAAAAATAGAGGAGTGGCGCAGGAGAGAAGCGTTAGCCAAAACATTAACAAACCGGCCGGATCTTTTTGAGAAACTTTCTCTCGATGAGAGGGAGCGGGATGAGATTGTTCGTTATGTAAACGGTGCGTAGGGAGTTGAGTTCGTCGAACGCACGTGGGTTACTGTATCCCTTGCCCCGCCATTCAACGAACTCTCTTAAATGGTATGCGGAACTTCCTCGGTCGGTGCAGGGCATTCTGACGGATGTAAAGACTCTTGGGTCTGATTCCGTGAAAACCAAACGATATTTTGCGATTTGGCATACGTTTTCAACATAAAAAGTGGGATAAAGGGTTTGACAGAGGAGTTCTGAGGTGGTATATTACTCCTTGTCGCCGCGAGGCCGACCGCAAGAGAAGAAACAAAATGAAGCACCTTGGATCCTTGAAAACTAAACACGGATACGTAACAACGTCAGCAAGAAAACGGCTGTAAACAGCCCACTATTGAGAGTTTGATCCTGGCTCAGGACGAACGCTGGCGGCGTGCCTAATACATGCAAGTCGAGCGCTCTTTTCCTTCGGGGAAAGGGAGCGGCGGACGGGTGAGTAACACGTGGGTAACCTGCCGTTCAGATGGGGATAACGCCTGGAAACGGGTGCTAATCCCGAATGGGATCCTGCTCGCATGGGCGGGGAAGGAAAGGCGCTTTAGGGCGTCGCTGAACGATGGGCCCGCGGCGCATTAGCTTGTTGGTGGGGGTAACGGCCTACCAAGGCGACGATGCGTAGCCGACCTGAGAGGGTGACCGGCCACACTGGGACTGAGACACGGCCCAGACTCCTACGGGAGGCAGCAGTAGGGAATCTTCCGCAATGGGCGAAAGCCTGACGGAGCAACGCCGCGTGAATGAAGACGGTCTTCGGATTGTAAAGTTCTGTCAATTGGGACGAGTGACCCTGAGAGGAAATGCTCAAGGTGAGACGGTACCAAAGGAGGAAGCCCCGGCTAACTACGTGCCAGCAGCCGCGGTAATACGTAGGGGGCAAGCGTTGTCCGGAATGACTGGGCGTAAAGCGCGCGCAGGCGGTCTTTCGCGTCTGGGGTGAAAGGTCAGGGCTCAACCCTGACATGGCCTTGGAAACGGGGAGACTTGAGGGTCGGAGAGGTCAGGGGAATTCCACGTGTAGCGGTGAAATGCGTAGAGATGTGGAGGAATACCAGTGGCGAAGGCGCCTGACTGGACGAAACCTGACGCTGAGGCGCGAAGGCGTGGGGAGCAAACAGGATTAGATACCCTGGTAGTCCACGCGGTAAACGATGAGTGCTAGGTGTCGGAGGGTACCACCTCCGGTGCCGAAGGAAACCCACTAAGCACTCCGCCTGGGGAGTACGGTCGCAAGACTGAAACTCAAAGGAATTGACGGGGGCCCGCACAAGCAGTGGAGCATGTGGTTTAATTCGAAGCAACGCGAAGAACCTTACCAGGGCTTGACATCGGCGTGACGGGATCAGAGATGGTCCGTCCCTTCGGGGCACGCTAGACAGGTGGTGCATGGTTGTCGTCAGCTCGTGTCGTGAGATGTTGGGTTAAGTCCCGCAACGAGCGCAACCCTTGATCGATGTTACCAGCGCGTAGAGGCGGGGACTCATCGATGACTGCCGGTGACAAACCGGAGGAAGGCGGGGATGACGTCAAATCATCATGCCCCTTATGTCCTGGGCGACACACGTGCTACAATGGGCGGTACAACGGGAAGCGAGACCGCGAGGTGGAGCGAAACCCAAAAGCCGTTCGTAGTTCGGATTGCAGGCTGCAACTCGCCTGCATGAAGCCGGAATTGCTAGTAATCGCGGATCAGCATGCCGCGGTGAATACGTTCCCGGGCCTTTGTACACACCGCCCGTCACACCACGAGAGTGGGTAACACCCGAAGTCGGTGAGGTAACCCGCAAGGGGGCCAGCCGCCGAAGGTGGGATTCGCGATTGGGGTGAAGTCGTAACAAGGTAGCCGTATCGGAAGGTGCGGCTGGATCACCTCCTTTCTAAGGAAGTAGGCGAGAGAGAGACTCGCGAAAGGTTGGCTACGTATCCGGTGTTTAGTTTTGAGGGATTCAAGCCTCGCGAGAGGAAGAATCGCTCGGTGTTCCTTGACAACTAGATCGCGAATGTTGGCAGCTTTGTACGAGACATCGTAGAGAGACTGCACCTTTTTGTGGGAACGTCTTACGGGAACGTGAGGCGGGAGAGCAGGGAGGGACTCATGCGGGGAACCGGATGAGGTGGATGGATAAGGTAGGAAGGGCGCACGGGGGATGCCTAGGCGCCAGGTGCCGAAGAAGGACGGGGCGAACACCGAAATGCCTTGGGGAGCCGTACGCAGGCATGGATCCAAGGGTCTCCGAATGGGGGAACCTCTCTTTCGTGATGGGAAGAGACCCGTCGCTGAATGCATAGGCGGCGAGGAGGGCACCGGGGGAACTGAAACATCTCAGTACCCCGAGGAAGAGAAAACAACAGTGATTCCCTGAGTAGCGGCGAGCGAACGGGGAAGAGCCTAAACGGTATGCGTGTAAGCCTGTCCGCGTTGCGCATAGCGGGTCGTGGGGCATAAGAGAAAGACAGGACAGCGTCTTTCAGTGGAAGAACACGTTAGAGGAACGGCATGGGAAGGCCGGCCAGAGAGGGTGAGAGCCCCGTAGTCGAAAGCGTGTTTGAAAGCTGTGTTATGACCCCGAGTAGGGCGGGACACGAGGAATCCCGTTTGAATCTGGGAGGACCACCTCCTAAGGCTAAATACAACCTGGCGACCGATAGTGAAGAAGTACCGTGAGGGAAAGGTGAAAAGCACCGCGGGAGCGGAGTGAAAGAGAACCTGAAACCGTGTGCCTACAAGCAGTTGGAGCATCCCTAGAGATGTGACAGCGTGCCTTTTGTAGAATGAACCGGCGAGTGTCGATGTCAAGCGAGGTTAAGGGAGAGATCCTGGAGCCGAAGCGAAAGCGCGTCTGAAGAGGGCGAGAGTTTGACGACGACGACCCGAAACCGTGTGATCTACCCCTGGCCAGGGTGAAGTGGCGGTAACACGCTATGGAGGCCCGAACCCACTGACGTTGAAAAGTCAGGGGATGAGCTGGGGGTAGGGGAGAAATTCCAATCGAACACGGAGATAGCTGGTTCTCCCCGAAATAGCTTTAGGGCTAGCGTTGCGCGACGTACGATGGAGGTAGAGCACGGATTGGGCTAGGGGCCTGCAAAGGTTACTGAACCCAGTCAAACTCCGAATGCCATTGGAATAGGCGCAGCAGTCAGACTGCGAGTGCTAAGATCCGTAGTCAAAAGGGAAACAGCCCAGATCAACAGCTAAGGCCCCCAAGTGTCCGTTAAGTGGGAAACGATGTGGCGGTGCAGAGACAACCAGGATGTTGGCTTAGAAGCAGCCACCATTGAAAGAGTGCGTAATAGCTCACTGGTCGAGTGACGCTGCGCGGAAAATGTAACGGGGCTAAACGGACCGCCGAAGCTTTGGGTGAACACATCTCGCGATGGGTTCGCGGTAGGGGAGCGTTCCCAGGGCGGGGAAGCTGAACTGGAAGGTTTGGTGGAGCGCTGGGAAGTGAGAATGCCGGTATGAGTAGCGAAAAGACAAGTGAGAATCTTGTCCGCCGAAAGCCTAAGGGTTCCTGGGGAAGGCTCGTCCACCCAGGGTAAGTCGGGACCTAAGCGGAGGCCGAAGGGCGTACGCGAAGGGCAACGGGTAGAGATTCCCGTACCACCGAGATGCGTTTGACCGAAGGGGGACGCAGGAGGAACAGGGGAGCGGCCGGATGGAAGAGGCCGTCCAAGCACCGAGGGGGTCACGCAGGAAAAACCGCGTGGCAGACCTTGAGGTGTGATGGGGAGCGAAGCAAAGTAGCGAAGCCCTGGGTTTCACACTGCCAAGAAAAGCCTCTAGGGAGTGTCAAGGTGCCCGTACCGCAAACCGACACAGGTAGGCGAGGAGAGAATCCTCAGGCGCGCGGGAGAACTCTCGTTAAGGAACTCTGCAAAATGGCCCCGTAACTTCGGGAGAAGGGGCGCTCTGAGAAGAGCCGCAGTGAAAAGGCCCAAGCGACTGTTTAGCAAAAACACAGGTCTCTGCAAAGCCGAAAGGCGAGGTATAGGGCTGACGCCTGCCCGGTGCTGGAAGGTTAAGAGGAGGGGTAAGTCCGAAAGGGCGAAGCTCTGAATTGAAGCCCCAGTAAACGGCGGCCGTAACTATAACGGTCCTAAGGTAGCGAAATTCCTTGTCAGGTAAGTTCTGACCCGCACGAATGGCGTAACGACTTGGGCGCTGTCTCAACGAGAGACCCGGTGAAATTGTAATACCTGTGAAGATGCAGGTTACCCGCGGCTAGACGGAAAGACCCCGTGGAGCTTGACTGCAGCTTGATATGGAGGAAGGGTACGTCATGTACAGGATAGGTGGGAGACGAGGAAGCAGAGGCGCAAGCCTGTGTGGAGTCGACGTTGGGATACCACCCTTGAGGTACTTTTCTTCTCACTTGGCGCCCTGAAGCGGGCGTGAGGACAGTGTCAGGTGGGCAGTTTGACTGGGGCGGTCGCCTCCTAAAAGGTAACGGAGGCGCCCAAGGGTTCCCTCAGCGCGGTTGGAAATCGCGCGTGGAGTGTAAAGGCACAAGGGAGCTTGACTGCGAGACGTACAGGTCGAGCAGGGACGAAAGTCGGGCTTAGTGATCCGGCGGCACTGCGTGGAAGGGCCGTCGCTCAACGGATAAAAGCTACCCCGGGGATAACAGGCTGATCTCCCCCAAGAGTCCACATCGACGGGGAGGTTTGGCACCTCGATGTCGGCTCATCGCATCCTGGGGCTGAAGTCGGTCCCAAGGGTTGGGCTGTTCGCCCATTAAAGCGGTACGCGAGCTGGGTTCAGAACGTCGTGAGACAGTTCGGTCCCTATCTGCCGTGGGCGTAGGAGTTGTGAGAGGGGTCGTCCTTAGTACGAGAGGACCGGGATGAACCGACCGCTGGTGTTCCAGTTGTGCCGCCAGGTGCAGCGCTGGGTAGCTACGTCGGGACGGGATAAGCGCTGAAAGCATCTAAGCGCGAAGCCCCCTCAAGATGACAACTCCCGCTCGAAAGAGGTAAGACCCCTTGAAGACGACAAGGTAGATCGGTCCGGTGTGGAAGCACGGTATGTATTGAGTATAGTATTGTAATTGTATAGTATGTAAGTTTGAGTAGTGCAGGTGCGAGGT
>NZ_LPVJ01000049.1 GCF_001516615.1 Ferroacidibacillus organovorans
TTGGCCAACGAAACTGGAAATGAGATGGTTTGAACCTACCAATACCCAATTATTGGGGACAACTGCATAACTCATGGTGGATCAGAGGTGTTCCATTGAAGGATCGAAAGAATCTCCTCGCTCATGAACAACCTATGACGTATGAAGAATATGCGGGTTTGCAGGATGACGGATTTCGGTACGAGCTTGTTGAGCAAAAGCTCAAAGTGATGAGCCCTGCCCCTTCCGAAACTGGAAGAATAAAGGAGTCCAATCAATGACGAAATTTACCGAGGGATTCATTCCAGTGACAGGCGGCAACGTATGGTATCGCAAGACGGGAGACGGAGAAGGGATTCCACTTCTCGTGATGCACGGTGGTCCTGGCAGTTCAACCATGGCATCTGACTCTATTCAAACCCTGGGTGAACAGCGCCCTGTGATTCACTATGACCAACTCGGCAGCGGCAAGTCGGACCGTCCGACTGATCCCTCCCTCTGGAAGGTTGAGCGCTTCGTTGAAGAACTCGGACAAGTCAGGTCAGCGCTTGGACTCACTGAGGTGCATCTTCTCGGCCACTCGTGGGGCACCATGCTCGCGGCGGCGTATCTCCTGGGCTTTGCAAACGGCAGCTTGGTCGATGGCACTGTAAAGCGTGAGCACGGCGAAACCACCCTTGCGATGCCCACAAAACCGGTGGGTGTTCACAGCGTCACCTTTTCGAGTCCAGCGCTCAGCGCACCGCTGTGGGAGCGCGATCAGCGGGCGTACTTAAAAGCGTTTCCTCAACATGTCCAGAATGTGATTGAACGCTGCGAGCGTGAAGGAACAACCGATTCAGAGGCGTATCAAGATGCAATGATGCTTTTTTATAAGCGTCACGTTTGTCGACTCGATCCTTGGCCACAAACCATTCTTGACGCGTTTGCCGTCACCAACCATCAAGTCTATCAAACCATGTGGGGCGCGTCGGAGTTTACGGTGACAGGAACACTGAAAACCTTTGACGTGACAGGGCGCTTGAGCGAGTTGACGCTACCAAGTCTTTTCACATGCGGTAGATATGACGAGGCCTCACCTGAGACGACCGCCTATTACGCCAGCTTGGTAGCCGGAGCGCGCTTTCACGTTTTTGAACACAGCGCGCACATGACCATCCAAGAAGAACCGGAAGAATTCGCCCGCATCTTAAAAGCGTTCCTGAAAGACGTGGAGGCTGAAAACTCCTGACCGCGACCGCTGGTGAGACTGTCCGTGGCGTGCACGCAAGTCACTTGTGATACGCCGCTCCCTGATTGATGCGAAACGCGCGATAGATCTGCTCCAGCAACATCGTCCTCATCATCTGGTGCGGAAACGTGAACTGTGAAAAACTCAAGTGCCAATCCGCCCGCTTCAGTACCGCGGGTGAGAGGCCGTTTGATCCGCCAATGACAAACACATAGCGGCCCGCCCCGCGCGCAATCACGTTCTCTAACCGAGTCGCCAATTGTGGTGATGTGACGGCCTCACCTTCGATCGCGAGCGCGACAACATAGTCACGTTCGCGAAGCTGCGACAGCAGTCGAGCACCTTCAGCCTCAAGCGCCCGATCGATCTCTTTCCCGTCCGCCTCGTCTGCAACCTCGATCACCTGAACCGACGCGTAAGGAGACAGCCGCTTTCGATACTCGGCTTCCGCATCTCGCCAATAGCGCTCTTTTATCTTGCCAACCGCCAAGAGGACGATCTGCATAAAACCGTAATCCCCCATCGCCCATTTTGTTCAATCTGCCACGCGCCTGCGATGTGAAATGCATGTTGCACCGCTCCCTGCCATACGCGTTTCGAGCGATCACGGAAACGTAAACCCACTGCCATTTCCGCTGCCACTGCCGCCTCCACCTGAAAATGGATTCGGAATCACGAATGACCCTCCACCACTGTTGTTCGACGTCGTCGGTGGTTGATACGGCGGGAGTTGGCCTAGCACAAGTGATGATGTGAATTTCTGCTGCCCGCGATAATAGGTGACCTGAACCTTATCGCCCGCTTTAAAATGATCCCAAAGCACCGCGCGCAGATCAGAGAAGCCCGTGATCTTGTACTGGTTGATCCCAACGATGACATCGCCGTGTTCAATGCCAGAAGCCTTCGCCGAACTGCTGTCAACCTTGTATACCCAAACTCCATAATTCACAGGAACATTCGGCTGATACTCTTGCGGCACAGCCGCCAGTGATTCACCCTCAATGCCAAGCGCCGGGTGGGAAGCATGTCCCGTCTTTACAATTTCCGACGCAATCGTTCGCACCTCATTGATAGGAATCGAAAACCCCATGCCCTCAAATCCCTTGGCGACGATCTTTGAACTGTTGATTCCAATGACCTGTCCATCGATGTTACACAGTGGGCCACCAGAATTGCCTGGATTGATCGCCGCATCCGTTTGCAGCACCGTTTCTTCGCCAATCACCTGTCCTGTCGCCTCATCCTGCACTGGCATTGTGCGTTGTGTCGCGCTAATCACGCCAACTGTCACACTGTCGCTAAAATCGAGTCCAGCCGGATTTCCAATCGCAATCGCGGGATCCCCCGGCTCAAGCAGTGCCGAATTCCCAAACACCGCTACATTGCGCGCCTTAATGTCACTTCCGGGAATCTTCAAAACAGCCAAGTCTGTGTATGGATCCGTGCCCACCACCGTCGCGTAGACATGGCGTCCGTCATGAAGCACCACTTCAACCTTTGTGGCGCCTTCTACCACGTGATTATTCGTCACAATATACCCGCGCGGATCAAAGATGACGCCCGAACCCACCCCCGCCTCTTGCAAGACGTTGGCTGTGCCTGTGGCGTTTGGTGCATATTGCATATTGATCACACCGACGACAGCTGGTGTGACTTTACGAACAGCCGAGACGATCCCATCATTTACATTGACGGAAATGTTTTGGGCCGCGCGCGCTGAGGCTGGCTGTAAATTGGCATCTGTCGCAGCGGCAATCACACCAGAGTTATTAAGAAGAAAGACTCCCGCCGCCAGTGTCGATCCCGAACCGATCAACGCCGAAACGACCGCCACTGCAATCCATTTTCCGGCACCCGAACGCGGTCGCCGTTCACTGCGAAACTCCCCGTCATCGTAATAGCCCATCGCTTAACCCCCTTGACCGTCGCTTCGCTTTACAGATTATAGAAAAATCACGCGCGCACAAACTAGCGGTTTCCAACGCACCGCACAGACTGAAGGTTTATCGCGCAACACACACAGGTGCAAGCGCGGTTGGTGCAACCGGACTGGTTGAGCGCAACATAATCGACTCTGTACGCGCGGCGTCACGCGAAAGCATCGTCGCAACCGTTTCTTTTGCAATCTCGGGTCGATTGTTCTCTTTGCTGAGATGCGCCAAATAAACCGTCTGTGTATCCTCCGTGACAATGTCAAGCAGACACTCTCCAGCCGCCGCATTGGAGAGATGACCCTTATCGCCAAGAATACGCCGCTTTAAATGCCACGGATAGGCGCCTGTTCTCAACATGTCAATATCGTGGTTCGATTCGAGAATCAATGTGTGTGCGCCGCGCGCGACTGAACATATGCGCTCACTCGCATAACCCAAATCGGTAGCCAGAACCAGCTTCTCTCCTTGTGCATAGACACAGAATCCCAGCGGTTCTTCCGCATCGTGTGGAAGTGCAAACGGTTCGATCACAAACTCTCCAAGTGAAAACGGTATGCCCGCCTTGATGCTGCGCGGCTTCACCTCCTGCTTTTCCGAAAACAGGCGAGCAATGTGAGACCATGTTCCGTCAGATGTATACATTGGCATATCATATTTTCGAAGAAATGCTGCCAACCCCTTGATGTGATCAGAGTGTTCATGCGTGATTAAAACCGCATCAAGCGTTGCCGGATCAACCCCGATCGTCGCAAAAGCCTGCTGCAACTGGCGAAGACCAATTCCCGCGTCCAAAAGGATTCTCGTATGATCCGTTTCAATATAAACAGCATTTCCAGTACTTCCACTCGCCAATACACTACATCTCATGAAATGTTTCCCACCCCGACTTCACCCGAAAACGCGTGAACATAAAATACCTGTTTTAACGTTGCAATACGCCAAACTGGCGCCAAAATGTACCCTTGATTTGAAGTAATAAAGCTCACGTATCCTAGACGCATGTCAATAATGCTATTATCCTCGTGATAGTTCATCTTGTCCATGTACGAGACTACCGACAAAAGCGCGCTGAGCGCACTCATCACCGTACGCGGCGGGTACGTCTGCTGAATATCCACCATCGACTGTAGATACTCCGTCAATGTATTGTGGTCAACCTGTGCCCTCAGCAAGTTTGAAAAATCAGGATACCCGCCAAATATCTGCGCAAAAAGCAGAGTATGCCGCACCTTCCCGCCTTCAATTCGAAACAACTGATAGTCTGCAGTATTGTATCCGTGTTTGTCGATGATGGCTTTGACGCGCTTTGCCAAATCTCCTTTTAGAAACCCCTGCTCAATTCCCTGGGGCGGGCTCAACGTCACGCGAAAATGCCCTGCCCCCATCATTTGTAACTTCCCTCCCATTCCAATGATCACCCCGTTCTTTACCACTCGCAAATGCCTGTGCGTCCCAAAAATCGACTGGGCGAGCACAGACACACGAGTCTGATCAGGAATCACGCGCAACTCCGACATTTGCGGGTCGATCAAAGGCACCACTGCGTGCAACTGGACATTGTGTTGCGCGAGATCTGCACGAATGCTTGCAAGTTGATCCGCATACTGTTGCGTGTATACGCCCACATCCGTTTGTTGATAAAGCCATTGCGGAATGAGAAAGGCGTTTAGGAGCAAAAAAACGACTGTGAGAATGGCTTTTACTCGACCGAAGTCCATGGAGTCATCCCCGTTCCGTGAAAGACCTGTCCATCTGTCGCATTGACATAAACCCTTCCATACGAGTACGTAATCTGATAAACCGGAAAGAGTTCGATCGCAGTTGAACTGAAAAGCGTCGTCCCGTAGCCAAGCTTGATGCTGCGAATCTTGCCTAATTCACGCGGATTCAGAAGGTTCAAGAGTTGAACACCTGATAAAATATGCAGCGGCTGTGTCTCCTCGAGAATAGAGGGCTCAACAAGCGCGCGCCGATACGTCACCACCCAGCCATTGTTTACAATGCACTGCATAGATCCAAACTGTCCAAACACAGGAAATCCACCTTCAGAGAGCGAAAAGAGAATCTCTGTCATATCTGTCGAACGTTTGATGGCGGAGATTCCCTGAGAGGTTTGGTTGCTTAAAAAGCCGCCGTGGTCATTGATAAATTGAACGGCGGTGTCAAGCGGTGAGTGACCTGTCCGTGGAATCACATTTCCCGTTTGCGGATTGCGATAGGTGATGGTCGGCCCAAAACTTGTCGTAGAAAGCCAAACCGCACGCAATCCGTCTGTATACAGCGTTTTATGGTTCTTATCGACAATCGGAATCACGGCACTGGGATCAGCAAAATAAGAATCGATGACTCCGCTGATGTCCTGCTGCTTCAATAGCCAGACCTCGATGGGCATGATGGAATTGGTGTACGGAAGTCGGATCTCTCGTCCATTGATCGGGATTTGGGCGTATGGAACTGCGGATATGCCTGGCACGGTAAGCGACAACCCGCGCAGTTGAACGCCCGACGCGCGCAGATCAAACGCAGCACCTTGCTGATCCACGGCAATAAGATTCAGCGTGTCACGCTTGGCGTCTGGCTTTATGTACACACTCCGGACAGACAGCGCCTGTTTCAGCGAAGGAAACAGATCCTGAATGGGAGAGCCCACCTCACCAGAAGTAGCGTAATCGAGTTCAAGATAACTCGTTCCTCCGCGCACTTTGGCTGTTTTCGCAGGCGCGACGGTCACCGTCGTTGCACCGTGCAACGCAGACAAGAGCTTTGAGACAAAGCCGCTCTGTACTGGATACGAATAAAGTTGTTGATGACCCGTCCAGAGCCAAACTTGGTGTGGCAAAAACAAACGCGTCAAGGTGCTTGGCGCACCCAGTTTAGGACTCGTGTAAAAACCTGTGCGCGCACTCTGCACAGGGATTGGCGAACCAAACCAAATAAGAAATGTAAAAAGGACGCTCGCAAGTACGGCAAGAATTAGAAGCGGCGTTGAAACCCACTGCCAGAAGCGGCGCGCAGGAGAGAAGCTGAACCGCTTACGCCTGCTCATCTTCAACATCCCCTTCACAAGTCGGAAGTTCAATCTCGAAGGATGTCCCTTCATTACGCGCACTTGTCGCGCGAATCGCGCCACCATGCGCCTCGATGATTTCTTTGGCAATTGAAAGTCCCAAGCCACTTCCGCCCAACTGGCGCGCCCGCGAGAGATCGACACGATAAAAACGCTCAAAAATATGTGGCAGTTCTCGCGGATCAATGCCTGGCCCTGTGTCAGAGATGGTGAGATGAAGCCATGTTTTCGTCTCATCAACCTGTGCATCAACCGTGATCTTTCCGCCTGATGGCGTATACTTAAGCGCATTGGAGATGATGTTATCGATCGCTTGTTCAATGCGGTCGCGATCGATCTTGACCCACACACCCTTGTCGCCAAGCCTCGTGATGAATTGGATATTCGACTGAAAAGCGAGTAGCGAAAACCGCTCTGTCACGCGATGAAGCAACACTTCGACAGGAATAGGTTCACAGTGAAGCGCTTCATACCCACTGTCAAAGCGCGATAGTTGCAGAAGATCCCGAATCAAGCGAGCCATGCGATCCGTCTCACGCTCCATCACGCGAAGAAACTTGTCCTCTGTCACAGGGTCTTCGCGCGCGCCTTCCAGTAACGCTTCCAAATAGCTCTTCAGTGATGTGATCGGTGTTCGCAGTTCATGGGAAACGTCAGCGACAAACCGTTTGCGCGACTCTTCTAACCTCGTCTCCGCCGTCACATCGCGCAACACGATCAGATAACCGTCAAAATCCTCTCTCGTCTCTCTTGAATCCGCGCGACTGGATCTTCTCTGAAGCGCTGTCAGAGACACTTCTACAAAACGCCCCAACAAATCCACAATCATCGGCTCCGCGCGGGCGCCATCCACGTCGAGGTGCGCTGTGATGACTTCACCCACCAGCTGTTCAGATGCTCGTCCCAACAGCCTACCCGCCGCAGGATTCAGCAAAAGCACGCGGAACTTTTGGTCTACAGCGATCACGCCTTCACTCATGTTCGACATAACGGCTTGCAAACGTCCCTTTTCTCGCTCCGTATTCGCAATCGACTGCTGCAATCTGCGAGTCAGCATATTGAATGTCGAAGCGAGTTCTCCAATCTCATCATTGGAACGAACCTGTACCATTGAGTCAAAATTACCCGCCGCCAATTCGCGCGTACGCTGTGTAATCGCTGCGATGGGCCCTGTGATCGTTTGCGCGATAATGACCGCCAAAAACGCGGTGAGCGCCAAAGCAAGCAGCGTTCCCGTGGCAAATAGAAGCGTAATTATTGAGATGGAGTGATCGACCGACTGCATCGGCGCGACAAACTCCACGGCCCCGACAATCTGGCCATGATAGCGAAGAGGTTGGGAAAAGTAGAGCTGCCGCTGAGATGTGGATGGGTCGAGCGCAATTTGCGTGTCCTGTAAGCCAAGCAGTGCGCTCGTCACTTCAGGATCCACACGTTTGAGTCCAACCAGATACGGATTGCCAGACGTTGCCAGAACATTGCCGTCTTTGTCAAGAACATAGATTGTAGCGTTTGATATGTGGGCGATCGCATGCACGAGATCGCGACTATAGAATCCAAGCGGACGATTGGCGCCAAGCGTGGGTTGAAGTGTACTTGATAGAAAGGTAGCTTCCTGAGAAATCGATCGCTCGAAGGCATCGACAAAATAGTGATGTAGCGATTGCACAAAATAGGCACCAATCAATTGCATGGCAAAAAGAATCAACAGCAAATATACGACAAGCAGCTTCCAGCGCACGCTCGAAAAAAAGGGAAAGCGGCGCACAGCAGGCCTAACGGTCTGGCTTTGCGTCACACGCCTGCGCCGAATCATGGCTTGCGAAAGAAATAGCCCGTCCCGCGCCGCGTTAAAAGATAGACGGGGTTGCTTGGATCAATCTCTAACTTCTCGCGCATGCGGCGAACCGTCACATCAACAGTCCGCTCATCCCCAAGATAATCGTATCCCCAAACATCCTGAAGCAGTTGTGTACGACTGAATACGACACCTGGGTGTTTGACGAGAAATAACAAAAGCTCAAACTCACGGTGCGTCAGGGGAATCTCGACTCCGTTGCGAAACACCTGGATAAGGTTCATATCAATTCGCAAATCACCATGGACAATCTGTTCTCGACTCGTAACCGTTTGATTCTCGTCAGATTGCGCCATTCTGCGCAAGTTCGCTTTGACACGAGCCATCAGTTCTCGCGAACTAAACGGCTTCGTCACATAATCATCCGCACCGAGTTCAAGCCCCAAAACTTTATCCACTTCGGAGTCCCGCGCCGTCAGCATGATAATCGGAACTTGTGAAAACTGACGAATTTCTCTGCAAACTTCGTAGCCGTCTTTTTTCGGGAGCATCACATCAAGCAGCACGAGATCCATTGACTGTTCACGCGCCACGTGAATCGCCTCTTCTCCATCGGCTGCCGCAATCACTTGATAACCAGCCTTTTCAAGGTGAAACTGGAGAATGTCTGAGATCGCCTCTTCGTCTTCAACGACCAGAATGTGATACACACGGTCACCTCCAGAAATAAAATAATGCGGCGATCGCGCCGAAGAACGCAATCACCGCACTATGGCGGAGCTGACGGGATTCGAACCCGCGATCTCCTGCGTGACAGGCAGGCATGTTAGGCCACTACACCACAGCTCCAAGTAACTTCATGATTATACATCCCCGTTTCAGGGAATGCAAATCATACCGCTACCGCGTCAAAAATCAAATGAGCGAATAAAATCAGCGTACCAAAAGGCGCTGTCTTTAGGAATCCGCTCCTGTGTCGTCCGATCGACATAAACCAGCCCAAACGTTTTTGTATACCCGTAGCTCCACTCGAAATTGTCCATAAACGTCCACGCGTAATAGCCACGCAGCGGTACTCCTTGATACAGCGCTTCGCTAATCGCCGCCAGATGTTCACGAAAATAGTCAATACGCAAAGGGTCATGCACACGGCCCCCTTCGAGGCAGTCGACCTGCGCACAACCATTCTCTGTGATGTAGAGCGGCACATTCCCGTATGTCTTGTGCAGATCCAAAAGTAAATCGCGCAAACCGCTCCCAAGAATCGGCCAATCCATGTCTGTAACGCGATCGTGCGGTGTAACATCTCGTGCATTGAATTGCACACTGTTCTCATCATGCACCACCACACGATATGAGTAATAGTTAATCCCCAAAAAATCAATCGGTTGCGCGATCACGTCAAGATCGCCTTCCTGCATGACCGCAGGCATCTGCCCAAAGACTTCGCCAAACAAATCGGAGTACCTTCCCAGAAGAATTGGATCGAGAAACCACCCGTTGTGAAAAACACCGATTCGCTCTGCCGCGAGAATGTCCACCGGTCGCTCTGTTTCAGAATACACCTGGCTTAGATTGAGTGTGATGCCAATCTGCCCCGCACAACCCATCGCGCGAAATGCCTGAACCGCGAGTCCATGTGAAAGCATCAGGTGATGCGCAACGTCAAGCATTTGTGCGTGATCGCGAATCCCCGGTGCGTGAATGCCGATCCCGTGTCCGAGAAAGGCGGTGCACCATGGTTCATTGTGTGTGATAAACATTTTCACCCGATGACCGAAATGCTCAAAGACCGCTTTCGCGTAACGCTCAAATGCGTAGACCGTCTCTCGACTGGCCCAACCTCCCCGCTCCTGAAGCGCCGACGGCAAATCCCAATGATACAGTGTTACCATCGGTTCAATCCCGGATTCTTCAAGTGCATCTAAGAGGCTATTGTAAAAGTCAATTCCATCTCGGTTTATTTCACCGTCTCCATTCGGAAACAGTCGAGACCACGCCAGTGAGAGTCTGTAATGCTTAATCCCCATTGAACGCATCAGGGCGAAGTCCTCGCGATAGCGATGGTAATGATCACAGGCAACCGCTCCGTCCGAGTTATCAACGATTGCGTCGGACATGGCGCAAAAGTCATCCCAGATCGTAGAGCCACGCCCCCCCTCGTTCACTCCACCCTCAATCTGATAGGAAGACGTCGCGACCCCCCACACAAAATCCTTTGGAAAATTTGTTCTCATCCCGTCACTCCATAATGTGATCCCCAAGATCCGTCCCCCATTTTCTCTAGCATCATAGGCACAATCGCATCTCATCGATGTGTCACATCTGTCTTGTGCTGCTGCGAACAATAAGCTCGGTAGGCAACACGTAGTGCATCGGAAGTGCATCGCTTCCGCCTTCAATCAAGTCAACCATCATCTGCGCGGCATGCTTTCCAAGCCCATTCACGTCTTGTCGAATCGTCGTAAGTGGAGGATAGACGTAACTCGCCGCAGCAATATCATCAAAGCCGACCAAACTCACATCATCCGGGATCGAGATGCCCGATCGAAAAAACGCCTGCATCATCCCGATCGCTGTGATGTCCGCTGCACAAAGCACAACGTCTGGCAACGGATCGCATGCCATAAGCGTCTTTGCAGCTGCAATCCCGCCGTCAACCGAGAAATCTCCGTCCACAACCCACGCACGCTCCACTGCACGCCCAATCGCCGTCATCCCACTGTAAAATCCCTGCAACCGTTCCACTGCGACTGGCAAATCTAGAGGGCCGTGCGCAAACGCAATTCTTTCATATCCAGCGCGTGCGAGACGCACCACCGCATCATGCATCGCGCGGCGGTTTTCCGATGTCACAGAACCACAACGCGGCCCTGCGACAAAGTGGTCGATGCCCACAAGCGGAACGTTTGACTGAGCCAACTGTTCGATCGTCCCATCCGTTTTCCCGAGCAATACCACCCCATCGATCTCGCGGTGCTTCACGCGTTCAAGCAGGCTGAAGCTGTCAAAAGGAGCCGTGGAATTTCCGAGAATCATCAAGTCATAACCGAGCTTTCCGATCTCATCTTTAAAAATATCAAGCATCGTCCCGATAAATGGCTGTTGAAATCCAATTCCATCACGCGTTGGATAATACACGCCAACGATATTTGATTTATTCATGACCAAACTGCGCGCAGACGCCTTTGGATAATAGCGCATCTCTTCAACGACACGAAGAATGCGCGCCTTTGTGTCCGCGTTGATGTCTGGATAGTCATTCAGTGCGCGTGAAACTGCCGTGATCGATACACCCGCTTTTTCTGCCACATCCCGAATGGAAGGCATAGATCAGCTTCCCCCTTCCTGCACATCATCCTCAGCCAGAAATCAAGCTGACACGAGATGACAGGCAACCGCGTGTGATTCTGCGACTTCTTCTAGTGCTGGCTCTTCCTGTTCGCACCGTCCCGTGACGTGAGGGCAGCGCGCGGCAAACGGACAACCTTTGCGAGACTCCGTCAAATTCGGGGGCAGATTGCTTGTTTCTGGCAACGCCCGCTTCTCCTCGTGACCCGGTGTCGCTGCGAGCAACAGCTGTGTATATGGATGGAGAGGTTTGCGCAGCAATTCGCGCGAATCTGCACTCTCCATAATTTTACCCCCATACATTACCATGATGCGATCGCCAAAATAGCGTGCAGACGCGAGATCGTGTGTGATGTAGAGAAAAGCCAGTCGATACTGCTCCTTTAACTCATTCATGAGTTTAAGAATCCCCGCGCGAATGGAGACATCCAGCATCGAGATCGGCTCATCCGCCACTAGAAAGCGCGGTCCCACTGCAAGCGCGCGCGCAATCGCGACACGCTGTCGCTGTCCACCCGACAACTCGTGCGGATATTTTACCCGCGTCTCTGCAACGGGCGTCAACCCCACCTGCTCTAACAGATCTGTGATTCGCAGACCAAGCGCCTGGCCACGCAACCCTTGGTGCTTTTGAAGCGGGAACTGAAGATGTTGCTCAATGGTTCGTACAGGGTTCAGTGAGCCAAACGGATCTTGAAAGATCATTTGAACACTCGTGCGATATTCCATCAATTCCTTTCCCCGCACATGCCCAACCTCTTTTTGATCAAACAGAATCGAGCCGCTCGCCGGTTCAAGAATGCGCATCATGGTTTTCCCGATCGTTGTCTTGCCGCTTCCCGATTCTCCGACTAACGCGAGAACCTCTCCCGCGCGAATGGAGAATGATACGCGATCGACTGGACGAATGTATAATTTCTGGCCGTTCGCCTTGATCGGAAAGCGTACGACAAGCTCGTCTACACGTAGAAGCGTATCATCAGACATGGTAAGAGACCTCCTGACCTTGAAACAGGTGACACGCGATCTCCGCCTGTTTCGTCTTTTGAAGAAGTGGCTCTTCCACGGCGCACCGCTCTGTGGCATACGCGCAACGCGGATGAAACGCACAACCACGCGGGAGTTCAACGAGATTCGGTGGGTTCCCAGGAATGCCCTCGATCATAACCTCATCCGCTGTCAAGCGCGGAATCGCACGCAACAACCCTTCTGTATAGGGATGGTGATCGTCCATTACGCGAAGCCGGCGGCTATCCGTCAACTCCACGACACGTCCTGCATACATGATCGCCACGCGCGAAGCCAGTTCTGAGACAAGGCTGAAATCATGACTGATAAAAAGAATGGCAAACTTTACTTCGCGTTGAATCTCCTGAATTTGATCCAGAATTGAGCGCTGCACGACCACATCAAGCGCGGTCGTCGGTTCATCCATGATGACAAGCGACGGTTTAAGACAAATCGCAATCGCAATCACTACGCGCTGTTTCATGCCACCGGAGAGTTGATGAGGATAACTTTTGAGATGCTTTCGATCGATGCGCACAAGGTCGAGGAGTTCTTCTGCGCGCTTGCGAATCTCCGCTGATGAAGTCTTTTTTTGGTGGCTGCGAATCGTATCGGCGATCTGTTGCTCAACGGTCATGACCGGATTAAGCGCACTCATCGCACTTTGAAAAACCATCGCCATCTCAGCCCAGCGAAAGGCTCGCAAATCGCGCTTTGATAATCCGTAAACATCCCTGCCGTTAATCTTAATGGAACCGCCCGTCACATATGCCGCGCCCTTTAACAAACGCATAATTGCATACGCCATGGTCGACTTTCCGGAACCAGACTCCCCGACCAACCCGACGATCTCCTCCTCATCGATCGTAAGCGACACGTTATTGACAGCCTGAACGGGGCCGCGCGGCGAGTCGTACGCGACAGAGAGATGTTCGATTTCGAGGACAGGTTTACGCTCTGTCACGTTGCACCCTCCTTCGCTTCGTCACACTGAGCCGCGGGTTTGTGATCTGATCCATCGCAAAGTTCATCAATGCAAAGCTCATGCCAACAAGTGCAATCCCGATACCCGGCGGAACAAACCAATACCACGCGCCTGTCAACATCGCGTCACCGTTGAATGCCCAATAGAGAATCGTTCCCCAGCTATTGGAATTCAGGTTCTCAAGCCCGAGATAGGCGAGTCCCGCCTCTGCGAGAATTGCGCCGAGACACGAATACATAAAACTGGAGGCGGCGATCGAGTACATATTGGGGAGAATTTCCGTGAACATGATTCGCCAATCGGATTGACCGGAGAGTTTCGCCGCGACCACAAAGTCGCGCCCCACGAGAGACATCGTTTGCGCCCGAAAAACGCGTGCGCCCCACGCCCACCCAGTGAGTCCGATAATCAGTCCGTTGATAAGCGGCGTGGTGTTGCGAATGTACGATTCGATGACAATAAGCAGCGCAAGCGCTGGCAATACGAGAAAGATGTTCGATAAGACGTTGAGTACGGCGTCTATTGCCCCACCTTTATAGCCGCTGTACATCCCGATGGTGAGGGCGAGAATCAACTGAATCATACCCCCGCCAAACCCCACCATAAGGGTCGTTTGCGTACCCCACACGAACTGCGAAAACAAGTCTTGGCCCGTGTTTGTCGTACCAAACCAATGTGCTGCGCTCGGTCCCTGTGACGGAAGGAATTCTGTGGCTTGTGGATTATAGCGGGCAATCCAAGGGGCAAAAAGCGCGATAAAGACAAAGATGCCAAGAATGCTCATTCCCGCAATTGCTTGAGGGTGGCGTACAAATGCGCGCAAATTCCTCCAGCGTTTCTTTTTATCCCTGACTGGCGGATGGGGTTTTGGGAGCGTCGCTTCTGCGATCACGAAGACGCCCCCCCTGTGCGCACGCGTGGATCAAGCCGCGCATAGATCATGTCGACAATAAAATTTGCGATCAATACGCATAGCGCGATGATGAGAAACATCCCTTGAATCAGCGGATAATCTTCGTTGGATACAGCCGTGTTCAATTGAAAGCCGATGCCTGGATACGAAAAAACCTGTTCCATGAGAATCGATCCGCCGACAATCGAACTGAGCGCAATGGCCAAACCGGTCACCTGAGGAAGCAACGCATTGCGCGCCGCATAGGAAAACATCAAACGCCTTGTAGAGACACCCTTGGCTTCTGCAAACACGACGTAGTCTTCACCGAGCGTGTTAATCATGTTGTTCCGCATCCCAATCATCCAACCACTGACACCACTGATAAAAATCGTGACGACCGGAAGCACGCCGTGGCGCAAGACGCTCGCAAGAAATGGCCAATTAAACCCGGGGGTCTCACTCGTTCCATAACTGTGATACATCGGAAACCAGTTTAACGTAAACCCAAACACAAAAAGCAACATAAAAGCACTCCAGTTATAGGGAATCGCCTGAAAAAACATCGTGGCGATCGGAAGGGTTCGATCAAGCATTCCGCCGCGCCGCCAGGCGATCAAGATACCACCGAAAGACCCCACGATTACCGAAAGCAGTGTGGCGAGACCTACCGCACCGATGGTCCAAGGCAGACTCGTTGCAATCACCGTCGAGACAGATACCGGATAATACGTAAAGGATAGGCCAAAATGCCCCGTGATCATATTTCCGAGATATTGAAGATATTGAATCGGAAGGGGTTGATTGCTAAAGCCGAATTGTAGTTCCAGCGCGTGTAGTTCTTGCGGAAGCATACGCCCCTGAAATTTGGCAAACATGATCTCTGCCGGGTTGCCAGGCATGAGTCGCGGTAGAATAAAGTTGAGCGTCACGGCCGCCCACAGCGAGATGAGCAAAAAACCCAACCGATTAAAAAAATAACGCAAATTTTATCCCCCCTACACAGAGACTCTCAAATAGGTCCCGGAAGATCCATCAAACCGCGATGCATCTTCCGGTTCACTGTGCCATTGCCTCCACCTGTGAAAGCATGAATCGCCTTAATTGACTGGTTTCAAATGAGTCAAGACAATGCCCACGGAGATAGGATTAAATGGTGCCGGATTGACATACGGATGACTCTGTGTCGGCCAACCCGTAAAATTCGTGTCGTTATACTCATTCCACGTCGCGCCATACACGAGAGGAATGCTTGGAAGTTGCTCCGCCATGTACTTTTCGAGCATATCGATCGCCTGGTGCTGAACAACTGACGAAGAAGTCTCCGAGAACATTTGAAGCGCGTGATTGACCGTCGCATTGCGCAACTGTTCAACGTTAAACGATCCTTGACTATTCAGCATGTTCTGGTACAGGAAGTATGGCGACGGTCCCGTGTTTGTCCAGGATATGGCCAACTGATAGTTTTTCTTTGCGCTGTTGATGTTGCTGAAGTACGCGCCAAATTGTTCTTCTTGTACGGTTACCTTAATCCCGATCTTTCCAAGCTCATTTGCAATGAGCGCACAGTCTGTATCCCAGTCCGTCCAACCAGAAACGACTTGCAGCGTAAAGGAGAGTTCTTTACCGTTTTTGGTGAAGATGCCCTGTGCATTTTTTTTGAATCCAGCCTTCTCAAGAATTTGTACAGCCTTAGCGGGATTGTATGAGAAGGTGAGATCCTGCTTTGGAAGCGAATGATCCACCCACGCCTTATTGTTTGGAAGTACAAGTCCTGTAGGACTCGCTGGCGGCTCATAACCATACTCCCCTTGTAAATAGAGTTGATTGCGGTTAATGGCAAGGCTCATCGCCTGGCGAACAGGGAGCTGGCTCAACAGCGGATCCTTCAGGTTTGTATAGAGCATGACGACATTTGACGGCGGGAACCAGTATTTGTTGTGCGGGCTCTTTGATGCGTAGATCGACTGGATGCTCGGAATAAAAATCCCCGCCCACGCAATTTGCCCTGTCGCCAGCGCCAAATCCGCACTTTGATTCCCAGAATACGCTGGGAACTCGAGGTTGCGGACGACCGGAGGACCGCCCCAGTATTGAAGATTGGAGTAAAATTTATAATCTTGAGCGTTAAAAGACGACAGAATGTAGGGTCCAGAACCCATCGGCTGCATCGCGCCAACTTTTGTCGGGTCGCCAAGTTTCGCCCATACGCGTTGCGGCACAATAAATTGCTCTAGGACGTAAGAGGCAAAAGGGACATTCGCCTTTTTGAATTGAAAGACCACTTCATGCGGGCCTCTCGACTGTACAGAGGAAAGCTGCGACCACACGCCGTTTGCATCTGCCGCAGGATACTTCTTCAACAAATCAAAAGTAAATACGACATCGCTTGATGTGAATGCGCTTCCATTCGACCACTTCGCATCGCGCAGATGCACGGTTAAGGTCCTGTTCGCATTCGTCCACGAAAACGATGTACCTAACAGCGGAAAGGTTTTTCCACTGATATTGTCAAAATAAAACAACGGTTGATAGATCAGTCCGATTGTCCCGTAATTCGCGGCAGGAGAGAATGGGTTAAAATTATTTTGAAAATCCCCGTTTGGCCCCGGTACAATCGTAAGCGGTGTCGTGTTTGCGCTTGCATGTTTTGTAATATGCTGGCTGAATCGTTGGATCGCGTGTGACGGCTGCGTGAAACCAGAAAGTGCCCCGACGAGAACGGCTGCGCCGGCCAATCCAATCTTCTTACGGTGTTTCATTCGTGTGACCTCCCCTTTTTTGATGGCTTACCGAAAAGGATTTCGGTATTTTAGACATTTCTACTTCTATCTCCACGGACACCGAAATGAATACGATGTTATTCCGTAGATATTTAGAACATTTCTATGCGATTATCATAAAGTAATCGCTTACATGTTTCAATAGATTGAATACATTTTTTAGTGTTCTTTTTTGTCGACCGAAAACATTTTCGTTCAGATGATGTATAGGGTTTGCCGAGAAATTCTAGTATGATAATCACGTCTGCTTTTGTTGTCCTATCATTCGCTTTGAAAAGGGTGGTACCCATGCTTGACCTGCCCGAGTTAACTGGACGTCATGTGACGCTCATCCCTCTTTCCGAAGAACACACAGATGAACTTTTTCAAGCGAGCCAAGATGACCGTATCTGGACCTATCTCCCATCGATCGTTCGCACAAGAGAAGATATGGCGGAAATCATAAAACGCGCACTGCTTGACAGGCGCACGGGTGTTGACTTTCCCTATGTGATCAGAGAAAACGCCACAAACCAGTTGATCGGAAGTACGCGCTATCTTGACTATTCCGCAGAAAATCATCACATCGAAATTGGGTGGACATGGCTCACGCCGCGCGTTTGGCGCACCGCGATCAACACCGAGTGTAAATACCTGCTTCTCAGATATGGCTTCGAGACGTTAGGGATGATCCGAATCCAACTGAAAACAGACAGACGCAACACGCGATCTCAACAAGCCATTGAGCGCATCGGCGCAACAAAAGAGGGAATTCTTCGCAAACATCGTATTCTACACGACGGTTATATACGGGATACGGTCTATTTCAGTATTATTGACGAGGAGTGGCCTGATCGAAAAAGACGCCTTGAAGAAATGCTTGGTATCCCCCTGTTTGATCGTGACTGAACGCCCAGGACGCCAAGATTTTTTAAAAATGGACAAACAAATCCGCGTCAGCCGATTCATTGAGAATCCATCGGAGTTCTTTTCGCTCAATCGGCCATTTCGTCGGAACGTGGTCCTCATCGATTACCACAAAGCGAACTCCCATCCCTGACGCAATCTCTAATAATTCCATGATGCTTGGCGCGCCAAAATCATATAGACCATTCGCGAGATATGCGCCACCCTTTGAGGGGATCGGTATATAGTCAGACCGCAAAATGTCGACGCCATCTCGCCCAAATGCCAGAATCACTTCAGCACCTGACGAAACAGCACCGACCGCAATGTTCAGCGGGGGATATGCAGACTCTAATTCACTATGTAAAACAAAAAGCACTACTTTTTTCGGATCCATCGCGCTCACCTCAATAGCTGAAAACAGCATCCGCTCGGTATGCGCATTCAAGAAACGTTACAACACCGGCCGGTTCAACACCATCAATACAGTGAAGATGGCAAGAGTTCATAACGTTCATCTGGCAGGCGTACAAGTGAATGCCTGCCTGAATCACCTGCTCGAACAATGCCGCAAGATTGATCTCCAATTCCTTTGACAGCTGATCCGCATAGCGTGTATCCAACGCGTGGGTGCCGTCCAAATCAAAAAAGAGATCAATCTCATAGGTCGTTGATCTCCGCAAGGCATCCTTCAAAACATGCGGGACGCGCTCGCTGCGCGCGATAAAATAGACAATGTGTCCTGTCTTCACGGAGCACTCTCCACTTCGACGTTTTTTCTCGCACACACTCCATACGCTCCCACAACAAACCTTATTGCATTAAATAATTCCGGACAATTGAGAAATCAATTGCGCTTTAGGTACAAAACCTACGATTTGCTTTACCGGCTTTCCTTGTTGAAACACAATGATCGTCGGAATGCTCATGATGCGGTATTGTTGTGACATTTGCGGGTTTTGATCCACATCAAGCTTTCCCACTTTAAGTTTGGCGGCATACTCACGAGACACCTCTTCAAGAACAGGCGCCATCATTTTGCACGGGCCGCACCAGGTTGCCCAGAAGTCAACCAAGACAGGTTTATCTGAATTGATAAAGTCACGAAATGTTGCATCCGTAATCGCTGTCGTCGACATTTGCATTCCCTCTCTCTCAAATCATCAGATTGCCACCCCAGCATTCCCAGATCGGCTAACTGTGATGTAGAGAACCCGCACAAAAGGCGGGTTCTCTGCTGTATATCACGACGGACTCTGTTCGAGTTCAAATGTCCAATCTGACATGCCAGGCACCACATTTTTCACGCGTTTGAAACCGTGCTCAGATAAAATTTGACACGCAGTATCGCTGCGATTTCCACTTCGACAGACGACATGTATCACTTGATCGGACAAGCTGCGCAGCGATTCGAGTTCTTCTTCGAGCTGACCCAAAGGCACAAGCTTCGCCCCAGGAATATGTCCGAAATTATACTCCATCGGTTCGCGCACGTCTAGAATCACTGGATTTTGAGTTAGCAATCCATGAAGTTCTTCATTGCTAATCACGTCTCCGTGTCGCCCTTCCGGTTTTACTTCATTCGGATCCGTTCGACGGATGTAGTGTTTAAAAACATCTCCGTCTTTAGTCGTACCAATAAACTGATGGCCTGTTCGCGTCGCCCAACTCTTGATGTCTGCAACCGAACCCGGATCCGTTGCAAGTACTTCCAACACTTGGCCAGGGCTCACTTGATCAATCGCCTTTTTCGTTTTTACAATGGGCATAGGGCACGAAAGCCCTTTGCAATCAATTGTCAAATCAACAAGTTGTTGCGTCACTTTCGATGCTCCCCCTTTTAAACTTAAAATGTCACTGATACATCTGCATCATAGGCGAAATCCAAGAAGGCAACGGCTCCGCCCACTTCAATTCCGTCAATAAAATCTTCTTTGGTAAGTCCCATAACATCTACGGTCATCTGGCAAGCGAGCATCTTGACACCGCTGTCTATCGCAATCTCAAGCAATTCGCTGACAGTCGGGACATTAGCGCGTTGAAACCCTTCTGCAAAGTGCGCATTCTCGGGACGAAGTTTAAGCATCGCTTCGGATTGTTTGTGAATGATCGACAATCCCTCGAACGTAAAGAAAATTCCTACCTCTGCATCGGTGGCCGCCGCCGCCGTTGCAATATTTAAGACTTTGTAGGCCGTCTCAAGCCCACCGTTTGATGCGATAATCGCCACGCGCTTCGCCATCGATTTCCCTCCAGTATATTGATGAAATATGAGATGGCACACCGAGTTATCCTGCACATCTCACAGGCAGCACTAACAGCGCATACCATATGGGGTATATTACGATGTGGTCATCCTCCATGTCAATCGGGAAACAACCAATGTTTTCTAAAGATGCATCGCTTGGAAGTTGATGATCAGCATGTAAACGGCCACAACGATGATGATTGAGGAGAAAATGTAATTTAATGTTTTACGTTTTGCACTCAATTTCGTGGCCGCCCACGCGCCAAACAAACCTCCTATCACACCACCGCCAACATACAACAAGACAACCCACCAATCGACAAGACCAGAGACTGCATAGCTGATTGCCGTCGTCAATCCAAATGTCCCAACAGAGAACAGGGAGCTTCCGATCGCCAAAATCATGGGCATTCCCGTACTAAAGACAAGCCCTGGCACAATCAAAAATCCGCCGCCGATTCCAAAGAAACCCGAGAGAAGTCCCACCAACAATCCAGCGAGAATGATTCTAATCCAGCGAATGTCATTTTTGTCAAATGCCTGTTCAGCAGATGTTTTTTTAGGACGTAGCATAAGAACGGCAATCACGATCATGAGAATTGCAAAAAGAAACAGCAACTGTTTGTCCGGAACCAATTTTCCCATTTCCGAACCGGCATATGCGCCGATGATACCTGGCAGCGAAAAAACGACGGCCGGTTTCCACCAGACATTTTTCTTGCGGGCGTGTGAAATCAAGTTGATATACGCGTTCACAGAGACAGCGAGTGCTGTGCTTCCTATTACCACGTGTGGATCGCGCAACCCAACGACATAGAGCAACAGGGGGACTGCAAGGATGGAGCCTCCGCCACCCAGCAAGCCCAGCGTAAAACCTACAATACCGCCAGAAAGAATGGCGAGAAAGGTTTGTGATACCGTGAGTATGGCCATCACCCCATCGATTCGAATTTACGCTAGATGTTCGAGATGAAAAGCCAGTCTTCATCTATACTATTTTTTTACAGGACCGCTCCAGCTGGACATGCCACCTGTGAGGTTATAGATAGCCTTAAACCCACTCTTTTGCGCTTTACGAGCCGCCATCGAACTGCGCGCCCCGCTTCTGCATACAAATACGACGTCCTTGTCCTTCGGAAGTTCACTCAGCATGCGATCCAGCGTTCCAAGCGGGATATTTTTTGCTTTGGCAATATGTCCCCCTTTAAACTCCGAAGGCTCGCGCACATCCACGATCTCTAGTGATGCAGCGTCACTCTTTAGTCTCTCCTGCAAAGCAGTCGAACTAATTTGCGAAACTCCTGAACCGCGTTTGCGGCTCCAAAAAAAGTAAGCCACAATCACTACGACCAGGATTACCCATGTATAATTCAATAAAATAACCTCCTCAATCTCGAATACGAGATAGGGTATTTATATACCTATTGGGGTATATGTGTCAAGTGAAGCAAGTCCCCTCTCTCTCCAATCTTTTCGTATTGACGCTGTACATGACAAGTTTATAATACCCTTAGAGGTATAGAATATCCTTATATAAAGGAGTGAATTATATGGAATATACAGATAAGATGTTCAACCGCCTTAAGCGCGTTGAGGGACAGATACGCGGCGTTTTGGAAATGATGGAAAAAGAAAGGGATTGCAAAGATGTCGTAACTCAACTCTCCGCCATTCGCAGCGCTGTCGATAAAGCGATCGCCGCGATTGTCGTTGATAATCTAGAGAAGTGTATTCGCAAGGAAATGGAGGATGAGATTACTACACACGATGCCGTGCAGCAGGCGATGAACCTGTTATTAAAGAGCAGATAGAGAATAAAGCCCCGTCACCGCTTCCGCGAGCGAGGCTTTATCCGCTGATCAACCAAGGCGATTAACCCAGTAACTTTTTAATAAGCGGAAGCTGCCCCCTGTGATGGGTCGCGTGCGCGATCGCATAACTGATGAGCTGACGCTTGTTGAGCTGCCCAATCCCAAGCTTCAATCCTGGTTCGGTCAACTCCTCCTCCGTCAGGTTTGAAAGTATTTGCTTTGCGTAGGGAAGTGACTCCGCCCACGCCTGTCGGATCACCTGCAAATCCCACTGCTCTGATTTAAAAGGATCACCCGGGTGAGTTTCAATCACTGCTCCTTCAAGACTTGACAAAAATTTCTTTTCGACACGAACGACGTGATCCAGCACCGATGCGACATTGTTGAAGTTGGGAAGCGGTCTTTTTAACCATTGATCATCTGTCAGTTCACTTACCATGTTATCAATACTCTCGTGGACAGCCGCGAGAAGTGCGTAAAGGTCAGATACCTCTTGAATCATGACGATCCCTCCTTATCTTTCCTATACTTTAAAGTGTGACAGTTTTTCTTGCAACGTCTCCGCCATGCGCGAGAGTTCCGTCGCTGACGCTGCGATATCTTCCATGGAAGCCAGCTGTTCTTGGGCTGCCTCCGAAACATTTCGCGTGCTAGTAAACGCCCCGGAGGTTAGATCCGACACAATTTTCATCGATTGGTTTGCGTCAAGTGTTCCCACGGACATGCGTTCCACAACCGACGAAACCTCCTCGATTTGCTGCGCCACCTCTTGGATTCCGCGTTGAATGTTTGTGAACGCCGCACCCGCTGTTTGCACATCGTTCATGCCGTTTTCGACCTTCTGCTGCACAGAGGATGTCAGTTCCACCGTGGCAGACATCTCTGTTTGAATGGAGTGGATGCGATCGGCAATCTGTTTGGATGACGCGGCCGACTCCTCAGCCAACTTCCTGACTTCTTCTGCAACCACCGCAAATCCTCTTCCGTACTCACCAGCCCGCGCAGCTTCAATTGCTGCATTTAACGCGAGCAGATTTGTTTGTCCAGAGATCTCGCTGATTACGCTGACAATCTCTCCAATATGCTGAGAGTGATTTTCAAGCGCGCTGACATTTGACGCGAGTTCGCGCACTTGGGACTGAATGCCAACCATTGCGTCATACACCTGTTGAATCGCAACCAATCCCTGATTAGAAAGTGCAGTGGCGTCAACCGATGTTGCGGCGGCACTCTTTGTGCGCTTAGAAATTTCTTGTGCAGACATGCCGATTTCTGAGATCGTGGACACTGCCGCGTGAGTGCTCGACGTTTGTTTTTCAGCGCCGGTCGCAACTTCCTGGATATTTTCAGCAATTCGTTCTGTCGCAACACTCGTTTGGGAAGCGTTTGCCATCAATTCTTGGGATGCCGCGACGACGTGTTGTGCGCTGTCGCTCACGCTGATTAATACCTCGCGCAGGCGATTGACCATTTCATTGTACGATTCTGCGAGGACACCGATTTCATCTTTATTTTTCACGTGAAGTGCCTCAACGCTGAAGTCTCCGTCCGAGATCTGATGAACCCGTTTGGCGATGAGGGAGAGCGGCCTTAGGAGGATATAGGTAAAAAACATGATGCCAAGCGCGAAAAGGACAATAATCACACCGCCAAAAAGAATGATTCGTTCTTGACTCATTGCATCCGTCAAGGTATTCACAGTGTTTTGCTCAACGATGGTTTTTCCTATGGCCTCAAGACGGTTCAAATCCGAGGTAAGCGCGTTTGATACCGCGCTGTTGGTAATGAACATAATCTGTTGGGCCGCTTTGTGATCCGTGGCATTCAGTTTTTCGACTTGGGAGAAGTACCCTTCATAACGGTTCGCATCTTGCATAGCGTGACGCAATAACGTTTGATCATTCGCCTTCGTCATCAACGGAGCGAGATCTTGCAAGGATTGGTTGAGACTGCCCTCGGCCGCCTTGATTTGATTGAAAGTGGCTTGACTGAGTGACTGATCGCCATAACCTTGCAAACCTACCCACATATTGGATTGATCATCCATCGTTAGAAATGAAGTATTGGCTCGATGTGAGTATTGATTGATGCGCATACCTGTATCGCGAAGGGTATTGGTCGCCTGAATAACCCTTTGCGAATGTTGAAACGACACGACAATCATGATAACTACGGCAAGGACAATAACGCCAAGCAACACCATAAGCTTGCCTACAAAACTATGACGGATTTGATTCACGTTATGAAACCCCTTACTTTATATTTACAATAGGTATAGAGCAAACATAACATACGGGCGCATGCGGCACAATTAAATTCGACATAATACAACAGCGTTCGACAAATCCGCAAACTTAACTACCCGATTCGACGTCATCTGCCGAGCGTTTTCCTGCTTTTTACGTAACATGTTTGAATCTACGCGAAGTCCACGCGGTGACTTCACCCTTTACTTTCTCACCCTTGCGTCAAACACATCTTACTGTATAATGCAGTATGTAGACACAATACCTACGGGGGTGTTTCAATGGAAATCAAAGATGCAAAACAGGCGATCATTCAAGCTGCCGTTTCACTGCGGGATTCCGGCCTGATGTTCCGCGGCCACCACGCCAACCTCTCTGCTCGTCTCAGTGACGATACCATGCTTATGACACGCGGCGGAAACGTTGCCAACCTCGACGAGGACAGCTTCGCTGTCATTCGAACTGACGGCACCGTTCTTGAAGGTGAAGTCATGCCTACACAGGCAGAAATCATTCAGATGCACGCTGCCGTTTACCGAGCGCGCAAAGCGGTAGGGGGAATCATCCACACCCACGCACCACACGCAACCGCATTTGCGCTTGCGCACGAACCTATTCCAGTTGTCTATGAACCTCTCATGCGTTTTGGCGTGACCGAGCCTACACCTGTGATTCCGTGGGCGCCCCGAGGTTCTGATGCTTCAGTGCGCGGTATTGTCAATGCGATTGAACAGAATCCAGGTGTTTCAGCAGTTTTATTGGCCAACCACGGCGTACTCGCCTTTAGCCAAACGCCTTCCGAAACCGCCCAACTCCTGGCGACGCTTGATGAAGCGGCTGAATTGATTCTTTACGCCCGCCAAATTGGCGGAGAAAAGCCGCTGCCAGCGCAAGCCTTTAAGCAGATTGAAGAACGCAAGCGTGAATTCGCATCGGCTGCCAAAGCCTAATTTGACCTCGACACTCATCTCACGAAAAAACGGGATCGTGCGTTGACAGAGCGCGCAATCCCGTTTTTTTTTTTTGCAATTTCTTCATATGGCGCACGAACAACATATTTTCTTAAAGAGTTACCCACTGGCCAATTCACGAGCAATGGGCGTAGAGTAGTGTCCGTTATTATGTGTAAAAGTGCGTAGGCTCGAGACTGCGCACTGGCTCTATCAAATAAGATGAGCCATTCGGTTTCCTCTGGTAGAATGGGTGTGTCAAGTACTCACTCACAGAAGGAGAATCCAAAGGGCTCAACCTCAGTTTACGATAAATCTCGATCTTTTGCAGTCCCTTTTTCAAAGTGATCAGGGATTGCCGCTTCTCTTACAGCATGTGTTGAATCAGATCTTGCAGATGCAAGCCAGCGAGCAGCTTCAAGCAGAGCCTTATGAACGTTCGGAGGACCGCACCGATCATCGCAACGGAAACTATACTCGATCGCTTACGACGCGCGTCGGCACCTTGAAACTTCACGTTCCGCGCCTTCGCAACGGGCAGTTTTCTACCGAACTGTTTTCACGGTATCAGCGTTCCGAACAGGCGCTGATCCTGAGCCTTATGGAGATGGTGGTGCAAGGCGTTTCGACGCGTAAAGTGACAGAAATCACGGAAGAACTGTGTGGCACCTCCTTTTCCAAGTCGACGGTGTCGGATCTATGCAAGCGCCTTGATCCGGTGGTGCAAAGCTTCAATGAGCGTGACTTGTCAGAGCGAACGTATCCGTTTGTATTGGTGGACGCGATCGTCCTCAAAGTGCGAGAAAATCGACGGATTCGGCAAATGAGCATGATGGTTGCCGTCGGCGTCAATGATCAAGGGTTTCGGGAAATCCTCGGTCTGCGTGTTGGCGATAAGGAGTCGTATGCGAATTGGCATGACTTCTTTGGGTGGCTTAAACAGCGGCAACTGCGGGGTGTCGATCTTGTCGTATCGGACAGTCACGCGGGGCTTGTTCAGGCGGTTCAAACGCAATTCATCGGATGCACCTGGCAACGCTGCCAAACGCATTTTACGCGCAATATCCTTGATCAGGCGCCTAAGACGCTGATGTCTGAAATTCAGCAGCAGGTACGGGCGATTCTAACGGCGCCTGACGAGGAGACAGCAAGGACGCTGTTAAACCGTGTGCTCGAAGAATACGGCGAGAAGGCACCCAAGGCGGTCAAGGTGTTGGAAGAGGGGTTTGAGGATGCAACGGCAGTATTAGCGTTGCCCGAACCGTTGCGTCGGAAGTTGCGGACGACGAACAGCGTGGAACGGTTAAACGAGGAGATTCGCCGTCGTGAGCGAGTCATTCGCATCTTTCCCAATCGAGAGTCTGCGCTTCGTTTGCTAGGAGCGTTACTGATGGAGATTGATGAGGGATGGTCGTCCCATCGAAAATACCTCGACATGGATGGATATGCTTCGTGGTGCAAAGAGCAGCAGGAGAAATGGAGGCAGAAGGTCGAGGCGGAGGCATCATGAAGCTTCCACCTTGCGCTTGGGGTGGCCAGGGTTAGGCGAAAAGCGCAGCATCCCTTGCAGGATGCGGTACACTGGCTGATCCAGACGGAACCTTAATGAACACGTTGCGCTTGGGTCCCGTCTGGCCGGACAAACCAAACCGCATCCATGCAAGGGTGGAGCCGCACGAATCGCAAGATGAACGGAAGAGCTTCAAGTCGTCAGAAGGCGATGAAAAGGTAAGGCACCCCATCGACAAAGAGAAAACGAAATTACACACAATTACGGACTTGACCGGGCGTAGCGGGTACAGTGATGTTGGGCTTACATAACGCGCTCATCCATTAGGCATCATAATGAAGCGTAAGAATTACTACGAAAGGTGGTACATCAATGAATGACAACAATGAAGAAAGTCGCAAACAAAGTCACATGATACAGTCTCCTACGGTCATGAAACAACAAAATGAGCTGGAAAGCCAGAGTCTTAAGACCGACATAAAAAGCAAAAAGGTAGTACCAATGAGATTCAGGCGATGGAAACAGAAGATGGGCTCACCCAGTAAATCTTCTCGAGGAATACTGCACACACAGATTCTCAGATTACCTCAGCAACTCTAAAAATACCCCAAAAATTGACCATAAATTTTTATGAAAAACGCGGCTTCTAGATAACCAGAAGTCGCGTTTTTCTTTACTGGCGCACCCGGAGGGACTCGAACCCCCGCAAGACGCGGTTTAGGAAACCACCGCTCTATCCACCTGAGCTACGGGTGCATGTTCCATAAATCTTAGAATACCACAGTTCCGATTAACCGCAAAATGTAATTTTGGCCATCCTTTATCCCGTCTTTTTGAATCCATCCGCTCGGACCCATCGACAAGTTTGCGGGGAATCAGCGTTTGTACCTTCCGTTTGCCCTGAGTGTCGCATTGATTGACGATGTAAGTCGCTCAATCCGCACTGGGAGGTGTCGTACAAATGCATCCGATGTATAGTCAAGCGCGCACGCTCTACGGACAGCCCGTTTGCGTTCACGCGTATGGGCGGGCTCACTACGGAGTCATCCACCACGTAACTGCTGACGGCATCTACCTCCGTCAAATAAACACAAACGGCGTTCGCCCTGTCTCATCCCGCCAAGGTGACCCGGAAATCTTCACAACTGCCGACGCGGAACGCGCCATTCATCACGGTGAGGCTGAAATGTATGACCAAGTCTTCTGGCCGTTTTTCTTCTTGCCATTCCTTGCGATCGCAGCCCTCAGCCCATGGTGGTACTGGTGATCGAGTAGGAGGGGGCGCCTAGCCCCCGACCTCTCACACCACCGTACATGCGGGTCCGCATACGGCGGTTCATGAAAGCACTGCGAAGTTGCAAGTACCTCTCCTGTAGACTCCGCAGACCAAGTTCCTCAAAGTACGTTTTGTCCATGGCGTTGTTTAGGTTCCTCGCCATTTCCCAACTTCCGCGTCGAGAGTTTGCCATCATGAATACGACCCATTCGGGTTGTTTCAGCGCTCGCAGTTCACAAATTCTTGTCCGCACCCGTTTCCATTGTTTCCAGATGCACATCCGCAATCTTCGGCGTATCCACGCGTCGAATCGTTGGCAGTGTCCTTTCATTTCGGCAAGTCGGAAGTACGCCACCCATCCTAGGATATAGGCATTCAGTTGCCGTATTCGTTCTTGCAAAGGCATACTACGTGTCCGATTCGTGATCTCTCTCACGCGGTCTTTGAATCGCTCTATTGTCTTGTCTGCTAATCGTATCGGGGCGCGTTTTTGCGAAAGAAAACTGTACCCTAGAAACTTGCGCTTCCATGGTCTGTCCACAGCGCTTTTGTCCCGATTCACTCTGAGTTTCAGGTTATCCTCCAAGTATTTCGTCAGGGATGCTTTCACTCGTTCACCTGCACGGCGACTCTTGACGTAGATGTTGCAATCATCGGCATATCGGACAAATTTGTGTCCTCGCCGAATCAACTCTTTGTCGAAGTCGTCAAGTACGATGTTTGCGAGTAGCGGACTGAGCGGGCCGCCTTGCGGTGTGCCCAATTCTGTTCTCGTTGCAATCCCATTCACCATGACGCCAGCATTCAGATACGCGCGTATGAGCTTTAGCACTCGCTTGTCTTTGACCTTGCGCGCTACTCTCGACATCAGGATGTCATGGTTCACGCGGTCAAAGAACTTCTCCAAGTCCATGTCCACAGTCCATCGGTATCCCGCTTGGATGTATCCTTGTGCTTGAATCACTGCGTCATGTGCTTTTCGTCCGGGACGAAACCCATAGCTGTGTTCGCTAAACGTCGGGTCAAAAATGGGTGTCAGTACTTGGAGTAGTGCCTGTTGGATAAGTCGGTCAATCACGGTTGGGATACCTAGTCCCCGCTTCCCGCCTCCGGATTTCGGGATTTCGACTCGTCTGACCGGTTGCGGTTTATAGGTTCCCGCGAGCAACTGCTGGCGAATGCCAGCCCAGTGTTCGACGACATAATTTCGTAGGGATTTTACGTCTACGCCGTCTACTCCCGATGCTCCCTTATTTGATTCGACTCGGTCGAGCGCTTGTAGCATGTTGCTACGCTCAAGCACGCTCTCCAACAGCAAGGCCTTGCCTTCGCAGGTTGGGATCTGTCCTTGTGCCGACGATGAACTAAGCCCTTGTGTACCAGTCCCTTGCGGCTTCACCGCTACTTCCTGATCCAAGGCTCCTTGCGGAGTTTTCTGCTGTCGCTGCTCGTCATACGAACGCATACAGTCCAACCTCACTTCATGTTCAGTCCTTCCGCGACGTGCGCACCGTCGCGTACTATGACGTCTGCTGACTCCTGTCCGTTCAGCGCCGATTCTCACCAGCGGTTACTATCTCTGTTAGCGTATCGGACAGGTCTCCCCGGATAAGAACGGACTCTTTCCCCTCATGCACCTGCCGCAGTTTACTGCCATAACCCTTGGCGACTTCGGACTTCGTTGTGTTATGGCAACTCGTCCAGCTATGACAGCCTCAAATGCGATTCGTGTACCTCAGGTCGAGGGTTTGCCTAAAGCTTCCTTCAGATTCTACCTCGCGGTGGACACCCTTGCTCTTGGCTAACGGTAGGTCTGTCGCCAACCCCCGTTCGGGACTTGCACCCTAAAGATTCCGCCCATGCCGGGCGTACATA
>NZ_LPVJ01000050.1 GCF_001516615.1 Ferroacidibacillus organovorans
CTACGTCACTCAAATCAATATTTTGCAAACTGAACTTCCCCACAAAATGTGTCTATGGAGCCTTCCTCCGATTCCTACGAAAATGGGTTCATAGCCCGAAAAAAAGGAGGAAGATCCCAATGACAAAGGGGTCAAGAGAACAAATTGCCAGCTTTCGGTACAGCCTCATCGCTCCCGTGGTGAGTCGGCAGACGCCGCTGACACCTGGGGAACTTGGGGTATTTCTGCGTGAGGTGAGCTCACGGGAGTACGATATTCCAGGCAGCACAAGCAGGCGTGTAAGTGTACGAAGTCTGGAGCGTTATCTTGCGCTGTACAGAAAGGGTGGCTACGAGGCATTAATGCCCAAAGAGCGTAATGACAAGGGGAATATGCGCTTGCCTGAAACCGTTTTGAACAGGGCTGCACAACTTCGGGCTGAGCGCCCAGAACGTAGCGTTGAGCAGATCATCCTGCTGCTCGAAGCGCAAGGTGCGGCTGCACCCGGAACTGTGGCGGTGAGCACGCTGGCCAGGCATCTTCGTCAGGCCG
>NZ_LPVJ01000051.1 GCF_001516615.1 Ferroacidibacillus organovorans
ATACGAAAAATATAATTTCTACTGGAAACCGGCAGGAATCGGCAGTACGCAACGCGAAAAGCCTCCAAAGGGTCCATCCTAAGGAGGCGATGCCACTGTGACGAAACAGTGGGTACGGGAGTTCATCCAGTACTCTTCTAGAATATACGGATTGTCTCAAATGATCAAGCATGCGCGAGATGGACGAAGACAGCCTCAGATTCCTTCGTCTGTGATTTTTACTGTTTTGTTGGCTGGGTTCGCACTGCGAACGCCAAGCATGGAGGACTTAGAGCGGCAGCTTCGCAAGGGGCGGGATGGATCGTGCTCCCGTCCACCAAGTGATAGTGACGACAGCTGTGATGCCGAAAGGCGTTGAGCACCGGCAGATGCATCTCTATGGGCAAGTCCGTACCAATGTGACGACAGCTGTGATGCCGAAATGCGTTGAGCACGGGCAATACATCGTCCCACAAGCGTACTAAGGGGGTGACGACAGCTGTGATGCTGAAAGGCGTTGAGCATTACGCAGATGAGCAAGGAAATCTGTATTTTAAGACGGAGGAAGAACTTCGATTCGGGGGGCAACAACAAGATCTTTATACCACTTTCAACTTCTAATCTCGGTTCTTTCAAAATGAACTAGGCTATCCGAAACGGGCATACGGGTAGCGTGACTGATTTTTGGATTAATGTCAGGCGAATAAAAACAGCGCATTTAGTACCTTGACGAGCGATTTTATGTCAATCGCCTGCTGATACACGTAACAGACGTGATTACCAAGGTACTCGTTTCGGATGCGACGTACTACGCACGTCCTTGTATTCTTCATACACCATGTATCGTCGATGAGTAGAAAGACAATCTGCTTCCCATCTCAGGATGCTTCTTTTGTTTACAGCAAATGAGTTGCTGGAGAAGCCGTTGTCGTTGGCGATTCATGGGCCAATGATTCCAGGGCGACTCGGAAAAAAACCTGGTCATATTATTCAAATCCCACTGTGTCTTGACTGACGTCGCATGTGGGTGACGGTCTTCTTTCCATCCCATAGGATGATGAGCGAGATGTCGCACATCAACATCGTTGCATCCCACAAGGGATGCGTGGATTATGAGAACCCGATGATTTTGTGAAGCAAAAACGGTGCGCTTACAAGTGAGCGTCGGTCAATATCTTTGTGACAAACCCAGGCCGAGCAAGGCTATTGGGTTATTTGTCGTGTTGCCTCTTCGCGGGTGCATAAACACACGCTGGAATGGCAGTGTCGTGTGATGAGAGATGGCAACTTCATCGATCATGCCAAACTTTCATGCCAAAGTTTGTTTTCATAATCCGAACGATCGTGTAACAAATTTGTGGTAATGTTCGTGTTTGGGTTGACCCGTCAACGCCTGCTTGCTAGACTACAAGAGCAAGTGAATCGTGTGTTTATCGGGCAACATTAATCATAAAAGCAACGTAAAGAGTGAGGGATAAAAAAGATGATCGAACGCTATACGCTCCCTGAAATGGGCGAGATTTGGACGCTTGAGAGTCGCTATCAGGCGTGGCTTGACGTGGAGATCGCGGCGTGTGAGGCGTGGGCGAAACTCGGCGTGATCCCTGAGGAGGATGCGCGGCTGATCCGCGAACGAGCGCGCGTGGATGTGGAGCGGGCCCTTGAAATCGAAGAAATGACACGCCACGACGTCGTGGCGTTTACGCGGCAAGTGTCAGAAACGCTCGGTCCTGAGCGCAAGTGGGTGCACTACGGGCTTACCAGCACGGACGTTGTCGACACGGCGCTTGGCGTGCAGTTGAAGCGCGCGAACCGCCTTTTGCGCGACAAGCTGCAAGGGTTTATCGGAACGCTGCGCGAGCAGGCTGTCCGCTACAAAGATACGGTGATGATGGGGCGCACGCACGGTGTGCACGCAGAGCCGACCACGTTTGGACTGAAACTCGCGCTCTACTACGCCGAGATGGTGCGCAACCTTGAGCGCTTTGACCACGCGTCAGAAGGGGTGCGCTACGGTAAACTGTCGGGTGCCGTTGGAACCTATGCGAACATTGACCCGCGCGTCGAGGAGACGGTCTGTGACATCCTAGGCCTAAAACCCGCCCCCATTTCGACGCAAACCTTGCAGCGCGACCGCCACGCAGAGTACATGGCGACGCTTGCCTTGATCGGATCGAGCCTTGAGAAGATCGCAACGGAGATCCGCGGCCTGCAAAAAACAGAGATTCGCGAAGTCGAAGAGCCGTTTTACTCTGGGCAAAAAGGTTCATCGGCGATGCCTCACAAGCGCAATCCAGTGACCTGCGAACAGATCTCAGGACTCGCGCGGGTTTTGCGCGGCAATATGACGGCCGCATACGAAAGTGTCACGCTGTGGCATGAAAGAGACATCTCACACTCCTCTGTCGAGCGAATCATTCTGCCTGACTCGACGATTTTGCTGCACTACATGCTTACAAAGATGGATCGGATCATCGCGAATCTGACGGTGTTCCCCGAGAACATGAAGCGCAACATGGGCCGCACCTTTGGGCTCATCTTCTCACAGCGCGTGTTGCTTGCGCTCATTGAAAAAGGCGTGACGCGCGAAGAGGCGTACGACGTGGTGCAGGCGATGGCCATGCGGGCGTGGGAAGAACAGCGTTCGTTTCGCGGCCTGCTTGAAGAGACAGACCTCGTCACAAAGCATCTCTTGGCAGAGGAACTCGACGCGTGCTTTGACGAGCGTCACCACCTGATTCATGTTGACACGATCTTTGCGCGGCTCGGACTTCTTTAGAAAATGTCGGCTTCTTAGAAATGGAAGATAGACTGCGCGTGAGGCGGCAGACGCCACCCACGCAGTCTTTCGTCTCGCAATGCGTCATGAAGAAACGATCAGCCGACGGAGCATTCCGTCGCGCACCTAGGAGGAAGTCGCGTGGAAAAAGGCCACATGATCTATGAAGGCAAAGCAAAACGCGTATATGAAGTGATCCATTCGCCTGAAACGGTCATCGTTGAATACAAGGATGACGCCACCGCGTTTAATGGCGCGAAACACGCGTCTCTTGAAGGAAAAGGTGTTTTGAATCTCGCGATCAGCACGATCATCTTTGAGTGGCTCAAGCAGGCTGGGATCGCTTCGCACTATATCCGCACACTGTCCGATCGCGAGATGCTTGTGCGCCGGGTCGAGATTGTGCCGCTTGAGGTTGTCGTTCGCAACCGCGTGGCGGGAAGTCTCGCAAAGCGCCTTGGCATCGCGGAGGGCGTCACGCTCACAGAGCCGTTTGTCGAGTGGTACTACAAAAACGACGACCTCGGCGATCCGCTTGTCACAGAGGCACACATTCGCGTGCTCGGCGTTGCGACGCCGGAGATTCTCGCATCACTTGAGACGCAGGCCCAAAAGATCAATCAGGTGTTGCGCACAAACCTTCACAAGGCAGGGATTGAGTTGGTTGATGCGAAGTTTGAATTTGGTTTGACGCAAGATGGAACACTCATCTTGGCAGATGAAATATCTCCCGACACGTGCCGCTTCTGGGACACGTCTACAGAAGAAAAGCTCGACAAAGACCGCTTTCGCCGCGATTTGGGCGGCGTGATGGAAGCGTACCAGGAAATTCTGCGCAGAATTAAGGGGGTCCAAGCGTGAATTTTATTGCAAGCATTCGCGTGACGCTCAAAGAGAGCGTGCTTGATCCACAAGGCAGCGCCGTCGTTCACGCGCTGCACAGTTTATCGTTTTCTTCTGTGAGTGATGTGCGTATCGGAAAATATATGGAAGTGGCGTTTCAAGCGCAAGACGAACAGGCGGCGCGCACACAGGTTTCGCGCATGTGCGAGCAGCTTCTTACAAACCCTGTGATTGAAACCTATTCGTTTACACTCGCGGAGGTGCGCGAATGAACTGCGCCGTTCTTCAATTTCCGGGAAGCAACTGCGATCAGGATGCGGTCAAAGCGGTGGCGAGCACGCTCTCTTTAAAGGCGGATCTGGTGTGGCATGAGACGGTGGATCTGAGCGCGTACGACCTGATCATCGTGCCGGGGGGCTTTTCGTACGGCGACTACCTTCGCGCAGGAGCCATCGCCCGGTTTTCAAAAGCGATGCACGCGACCGTGGCAGCGGCAGAGCGTGGCGCGTACGTCCTTGGCATCTGCAACGGGTTTCAGATTTTGACGGAGGCGGGGCTGCTTCCGGGGGCGCTGCGCCGCAATGACCATCGCCAGTTTCGCTGTGACATGGTGGAATTAGAAGTGGTCAATGGCGCGACGAATTTTACGCGCGCGTATGAAAAATCGCGCGTGACGATTCCGATCGCACACGGTGAAGGCAATTATTATGTCGATGATGAGATGCTAAAACGTTTAGAAGAAAACCAACAGATCGTGTTTCGCTATGCGAGTGAACAGAGCCCGAACGGGTCTGTCGCAAATATCGCCGGTGTCATCAATGAGCGCGGCAATGTGCTCGGGATGATGCCACACCCTGAGCGCGCAGTGAGCGAACGTCTCGGATCGACAGACGGGATTTCGCTGTTTCGCTCCATCCTGACGAGTTGGAGGGATGGCCATGCGTCGTGAACCAACGGAGCAAGAGATTCGCGATCAGCGGATGTATGTGAAATTTGGGCTGACAGACGATGAGTACGCGCGCATCTGCACGCGCCTGGGGCGTCTTCCAAACTATACAGAGACGGGCGTCTTTAGCGTCATGTGGTCAGAGCACTGCAGTTACAAAAGCTCGCGCAAGCACCTGCGCCGTTTCCCGACTAAAGGGTCGCACGTCTTGCAAGGCCCAGGCGAAAACGCGGGGATTATCGACATCGGGGACAATCTCGCGGTTTCCTTTAAAATGGAGAGCCACAACCACCCGACGGCGGTCGAACCGTACCAGGGCGCGGCAACCGGTGTCGGCGGGATCATTCGCGACGTGTTTACGATGGGTGCGCGGCCGATTGCGCTGCTCAACAGTTTGCGCTTTGGCACACTCGATCAGGCGCGCACGCGCTACTTGTTCTCGCACGCGGTTGAAGGGATCGCATTTTACGGCAACTGCATCGGCATCCCGACGGTGGGCGGTGAGGTGGTGTTTGACGCGCGCTATGCAGAAAACCCGCTCGTCAACGCCATGTGCATTGGGCTCATGACGCACGATCAAATCGCGACAGGCCACGCCAGCGGTGTCGGTAACCCGGTGCTTGTCGTCGGCGCAAAGACAGGGCGCGACGGCATTCACGGCGCGACGTTTGCGTCGGCGCAAGACCCGAACGAAAAAGAGCGGTCTGCCGTTCAGGTGGGCGATCCGTTTATGGAAAAACTTCTTCTTGAAGCGTGCCTCGAGCTGATCGCGACAGGGCGCGTCGTCGGGATTCAGGATATGGGTGCGGCGGGACTCACATCATCATCCGCAGAAATGGCGAGCCGCGCAGGCAGCGGTCTGACGCTTGATGTGTCGCGCGTGCCGTGCCGCGAAACGGGCATGAGCCCGTATGAGATCATGCTGTCTGAGTCGCAGGAGCGAATGCTCGTCGTCATGAAAGAGGGCGAATCGGCAATCGCCGAGGAGATCTTCGCGAAGTGGGGCCTTGAGGCGACGGTGATTGGGCGCGTGACGGACGACGGATATCTTCGCATCACGGAAGGAGAGCGTGTCGCGGCGGAACTGCCAATCAAGGCGCTGGTGGACGAGGCGCCCGTGCTTGATCGGCCCGCAGTGCGCCCGGCATATCTTGATCAGCTACGTGTTGCGCCTGTGCGGCTTTCGGCGCAGGGCGATATGACCGAGACGCTGCTGGCGCTCGTCGCGGAACCGACGATTGCGAGCAAGGAGTGGGTGTATCGCCAGTACGACACGATGGTGCGCACGGAAACGCTCGTTCGTCCCGGTGCCGACGCGGCGGTCATCGGCATCCCCGATTCGCAAAAGGCGATCGCGACTTCGGCGGATGGCAATGGCAAATATGTCTATCTCAATCCGCGCCAAGGCGGTGCCATGGCGGTGGCTGAAGCGGCGCGAAACATCGTGTGCACAGGTGCTCGTCCACTTGCGGTGACGGATTGTCTCAATTACGGAAACCCAGAGAAGCCGGAGATTTTTTATCAATTCCGCGAGTCAATCGACGGCATGAGCGAGGCGTGCGAGCGTCTCGGAACGCCTGTGATCAGCGGCAATGTCTCGTTTTACAACGAAACCGGGGGCCAAGACATCTACCCAACGCCGATCATCGGGATGGTCGGTCTACTCGAACAGGCGGAGCGGCTTGTCACGAGTGCGTTCAAGCGCGGCGAAGGCGCCGTGTATCTGCTTGCGCCAAAAGGGCAGTCGATTCGCGACGGTCTCGGCGGCTCGGCATACCTTGCCATGAAGCGACCGGACGAGGCGCTTTCGTATCAGCTTCCCGCGTTTGACCTGGATGCAGAAAAAACGGTGCAAGACGCGTGCCTGACGCTTGCCGAGGCGGGTGTGCTCGCAGCGGCGCATGACGTCTCGGATGGCGGTCTCGCAGTAGCGCTCGCCGAGTCGTGCGTGCAGGGCGATGTCGGTATCGCTGTGGCGGTTTCGGTCGCCGCAGATGACGAGCAGGAGGCGCTGCTGTTTGGGGAGTCGCCAAGCCGCATCCTCGTGCAGGTTTGCGCAGGACAAGAAAAACGCCTGAAAGAGCTTGTGTCGTCGTTTTCTGTTTCCCTTCTTCCGCTTGGCGACGTCACAGAGACGGATCGCTTTCACATCACGCTGAACGAGAAGACAGCGATCGACGCGGAGGTTTCGGCGCTGCGCGACGCATGGCGGGGGGCGATTGCATCGTGGATGAACTGATGATGGACCGCATGCACGAAGAGTGTGGCGTCTTTGGCATTTGGGGGCATCCGGAAGCGGCTCAACTGACGTATTACGGACTATACGCACTGCAGCACCGCGGTCAGGAGAGCGCGGGGATCGCAAGCATTGACGAGATGACGATGCACAGCCATCGCGGCATGGGGCTTGTCACAGAGGTGTTTGGCGGCGATCGCCTGAAGGGTCTGCGCGGTCACGCGGCAGTCGGTCACGTCCGCTACTCGACGACCGGGGACAGTCGGTTGGCAAACGCCCAACCGCTCGTCTTTTCCTACCATCAAGGGAATATGGCGCTCGCACACAACGGGAATCTTGTAAACGCCATGACGATTCGCGACAGGCTTGAGCGCCAGGGCAGCATCTTTCAGTCGACAAGCGATACGGAAGTGGTTGCACATCTGATTGCGCGCGGCGGCTATCCGACGGTGATTGAGAATGTGCGCGACAGCATGGCGATGATCAAGGGCGGGTACGCATTTGTCATCCTGGTCGACGACGCGCTGATCGCCATGCGCGATCCGCAGGGGTTGCGCCCGATGGCCCTTGGACGCCTTGGAGACGCCTATGTGGTGGCGTCGGAGACGTGCGCGTTTGACACGGTGGGCGCGACATTTTTACGCGATGTGGAGCCAGGCGAGATGATAGTGATCACGTCTGAGGGGCTTCACACGGAGCGATTTGCCGACGCCTCGCGAAAAGCGCTGTGCACGTTTGAGTATATTTATTTTGCGCGCCCGGACAGCGACATCGACGGGTACAACGTCCACATGGTGCGCAAGCACCTGGGGAAAATTCTCGCACGCGAGGCGCCGGTTGAGGCGGATGTCGTAATCGGCGTGCCGGACAGCTCCATTTCGGCGGCGATCGGCTTTGCGGAAGAGTCACACACACCGTATGAGATTGGGCTTATTAAAAACAAGTACAGCGGGCGCACATTTATCCAGCCTTCGCAGGAGTTGCGCAATCTTGGCGTGCGCCTGAAGCTGAGCGCCGTGCGCAAGATCGTGGATCAAAAGCGCGTGGTGATGGTGGATGACTCGCTGGTGCGCGGAACGACGAGCGCGCGGCTTGTCACGCTGCTGCGGGAGGCGGGAGCCACAGAGGTTCACGTGCGCATCTCGTCGCCTCCGGTCAAGCACTCGTGTTTTTACGGGATCGATACGTCGGCGCGTGAGGAACTGATCGCGTCGCAAAAATCAGTCGATGAGATTCGCGACTTTATCGGGGCAGACAGTCTGGCGTTTTTGACGGAAGACGCGATGCTCTCGGCGTTTGGCGTCGAACGCGGAAAGCCGCACGGGTTTTGTAATGCCTGTTTCACGGGACTCTATCCGACGGAAGTGTACCAGACGAACAAGCGCGCTTTGGAAAGGCAGGTTAAAGTGTGACCGAACAAAAGAGAGACGCGTTTGTGCCGCGCGATCTGTACCGCGAGGCGGGCGTGGACATCGATGCGGGAAATGAGTTGGTAAGACGCATCAAACAGCACACGGAGCGCACGCGCAGGCCTGAGGTGTTGTCGGGAATCGGCGGCTTTGGCGCGGGCTTTCTTCTCAAGGCAAGCGCATATCAGGAGCCTGTGCTTGTTTCGGGAACGGATGGTGTGGGGACCAAACTGAAACTGGCGTTTGAGACAGGGCGCCATGACACGATCGGAATCGACGCGGTGGCCATGTGCGTCAACGACATTTTGGCAATGGGTGCAGAACCGCTGTTTTTTCTCGACTACTTTGCGACGGGCAAGCTTTTACCCGACGTGGCGGAACAAGTGGTGGCGGGGATTGCGACGGGCTGTGAGCAGGCGGGCGCGTCACTTATTGGCGGCGAGACGGCGGAGATGCCGGGAATGTATGGCGCGGGCGAGTACGATCTGGCCGGCTTCACCGTGGGTGTCGTCGAGCGATCGCGGGTCGTTGACGGGCGGCGTATTCGACCGGGAGACGTCTTGATCGGACTTGCGTCATCTGGCTTCACTCCAATGGCTATTCGCTCGCGCGGATGCTTGTGCGCGACGCAGGGGTGTCACTTCAGAGCACGCCACAACCGCTCACAGTGCCACTCGCCGACGCGCTGCTTGAGCCGACGCGCATCTACGTCTCGGCGATAAAGAAACTTGCACAGCGCGTAGACATCCTCGGCATGGCGCACATCACGGGGGGCGGACTTCTTGAGAATGTGCCGCGCACGATCCCGGAGCCGTTTGGCTGCGTGATCGACGTTTCTACGTTTCCTGTTCCGCCTGTGATTGAGTACCTGCTGAGTTTGCGCGAGATCGATGTGCCGACGCGCTATCGGACGTGGAACATGGGGATTGGTTTTGTGGTCATCGTGACAAACGCTGAGCTTGACGATGCGCTCGAGACGCTTGCAGCGTGCGGTGAGACGGCGTATGTGATCGGCAGTGTGGAGGCAGGGTTCTCAGGTGTGCGGCTTGAGGGGCTGAGCGAATGAGCGATTCGGCGCGCGCGCGTGTCAACATCGCGGTGTTTGCGTCAGGAGAGGGAACCAACTTTGCGCGGCTTGTGGAAGCGGCGCAGTGCGGCGCCCTTGGGTCAGTCGACGTGGCACTGCTTGTCAGCGACAAACCGGGGTGCGGCGCTGTGACCATCGCTAAAGAACGGGGTATTCCAGTCTATGCGCAAACGCACAAAGAGGCAGGCGGGCGCGACGCGTTTGAGCAGATGGCGCACCGGGTGATGAGCGAGCGCTCAATCGCGTTTGCCGTGCTCGCGGGTTACATGCGCATTGTGGGGCAGACACTCTTGGCGTCTGTCCCGATGATCAACATCCATCCCTCCTACCTGCCTGCCCACAAGGGACTCGACGCGATTGGGCAGGCGCTTTGTGACGGCTCACCGTACACAGGCGTCACGGTGCACCGTGTCGACGCGTCGCTTGATGGCGGGGAGATTCTGCAGCAGGTGCGCATCCCGATTTTTGCAGGGGATGACCGCGCGACGCTGCAGGCGCGAATCCAGCAGGTGGAGCATTGGCTACTGCCAGCCGTCGTGCGCGATCTTGTGTTATTATCAGAGTTTTGCGGTCGATAAAAGATAAAGGAGCATTCACGATGAGTCGGGCACTGATTAGCGTTTCAGATAAAGAAGGAATCATTCCGTTGGCGCAGGCGCTCGTCGCGCAGGGTGTGGAAGTCGTCTCGACGGGCGGGACGTATCGCGCGTTGGCGGCGGCAGGCGTGCCTGTCACGGAAGTGGCGGAAGTGACAAAGTTTCCGGAGATGATGGATGGACGCGTCAAGACGCTGCATCCGTTGATCCACGGGGGTCTTCTCGCGCTGCGTGATGACCCGGGCCACATGGAGGCTGCACGCGCACACCAGATCGGACTGATTGACTATGTGATCGTAAACCTTTATCCGTTTGCAAAAACAATTGAGAATCCGAATGTTCATTTGGCAGAAGCGGTGGAGCAGATCGACATCGGCGGGCCGAGCATGCTTCGCGCGGCGGCAAAAAACTATCGCTTTGTCGTCACAGTCGTCGACCCGGCGGACTACGGCTTTTTGATCGAACGCCTTGCGTCCGGGACCGAGGTTACGGAAGAGGAGCGCTTTGCGCTTTGCGCAAAGGTGTTTCGTCACACGGCGGCATACGACGCGCGCATCGCGCAGTATCTGACCGAGAAGGCAGGCGTCGCGAACCCGGAATCGGTTACGTTTTCATATGAATTGCAGCAGCCGCTGCGCTATGGTGAGAATCCGCACCAACAGGCTGCGTTTTATCGCGCACCGGGTGTGCCGGCAGGATCGCTTGCAAGCGCGGTGCAACGGCAAGGAAAGGAACTCTCCTTTAACAATATCCAGGATGCAGGGGCTGCGCTCGATCTCTTGGCGGAGTTTGACGAGCCGACGGTGGTGGCTGTCAAGCATATGAACCCCTGCGGTGTCGGGACAGGCGCCACGACGGCTGAAGCGTTTGCGCGTGCCTATGAGGCGGACCCTGTGTCCATTTTTGGCGGGATTGTCGCCTGCAACCGGGAAGTGGATGAGGCGACGGCGAGCCAACTCGTGGAGCTGTTCTTGGAGATTGTGATTGCTCCATCCTATACTGCTGAAGCGTTGCAACTTCTCGCGAAGAAAAAGAACGTGCGCGTTCTTGAACTGGATATGGCGGAGCGCAAGAACGAAGGGATTGATCTGCGCGCTGTATACGGTGGACTCTTGGTTCAGGATCGCGACTCGCGCAAACTGACGGATGCAGATCTGCGCGTCGTGACGACGCGTCAACCGAGTGAAAAAGAGTGGGCAGACCTGCTTTTTGCCTGGAAGATTGTGAAGCACGTAAAGAGCAACGCAATTGTTCTTGTCAAGGACGCACAGACAATCGGCGTCGGCGCGGGACAGATGAACCGCGTGGGGGCGGCTCGCATCGCGATTGAACAGGCAGGTGATCGCGCGCGCGGCGCCGTGCTCGCATCAGACGCCTTTTTCCCGATGCCAGATACGGTGGAGGCAGCGGCTGAAGCTTCGGTTAGCGCGATCATTCAGCCGGGTGGCTCGATCAAAGATCAAGCGAGCATTGATCTCGCGAATGAGCGCGGTATCGCCATGGTGTTCACGGGAATTCGCCATTTTCGCCACTGAGGGCAGCAACATGGCTCGAATCGGGGCTTTCCCGGTTCGGGCTTTTTTCGATGAATAAGGGGGTCACCGAGAATGAAGGTATTGGTTATCGGGAGTGGCGGGCGCGAACATGCGATCGTTCGCAAAATTGCGCGTGATCGTAGTGTGCCAAAGAAGAGCCTGCAGGGAGAGACGGTCAATGCAGCGCTTACGCTGTATGCAGCGCCTGGCAACCCTGGGATTGCCGAGTATGCGACGTGTGTACCGCTTGCCGTCGATGATGTGGATGGCATCACGGCGTGGGTCGTTCAAAACGCGATCGATTTTACGATCGTCGGACCTGAGGTTCCGCTTGCGCTTGGACTGGCTGATCGCCTGCGTGCGCTCGGGCGCCGGGTGTTTGGGCCGGGTCAGGCAGGTGCGCAACTTGAGAGCAGCAAGGCGTACGCAAAAGGGATCATGGAGCGAGCAGGCATCCCTACGCCGCGCTACCACGTGGTCACATCCTATGAAGAGGGGATGGCGGTGCTTGCGCGAGAAGGCGCGCCGATCGTTGTGAAGGCGGATGGTCTCGCAGCGGGCAAAGGCGTCACCGTGGCGCAGACAGAAGAAGAGGCAGAGCGAGCGCTTCACGCTGCGTTTCTTGAGCGCGCGTTTGGTGATGCGGGGGGCACGGTTGTGCTTGAGCAGTTTTTGGTCGGCGTTGAGGTGTCAGCGCTTGCCTTTGTGGATGAAAGCGGGTTTCGCGCGATGCCGCTGATTCAGGATCACAAGGCGGTGAATGACGGAGATCGCGGACCGAACACAGGCGGCATGGGAACGGTCTCGCCAGTTGCCATCGCAAGTGACGCGTTGTCGGCGACGATTGAAAAAGAGATTTTTGCAAAGATCCATAAACAGCTTGCGGCAGAAGGCATCTCGTATCAGGGGGTGCTGTTTGCAGGTTTGATGGTGGTCGCTCAGACGCCTTATGTGATTGAGTTCAACGCACGATTTGGCGACCCGGAGACACAGGTGGCGCTGGAGCTCCTTCAGGATGACCTGCTGACGGTGATGGAGGCTGTCACAGAAAACAGAGTGGCAGAGCATCCGCTGGGCTTTGCAAGCGATGCGGTGGTGTGCGTGGTCGCGACGGCGCAAGGGTATCCTGGAGCGTATCGCAAGGGAGACTTGATTGAGGGACTTGCCGACATGGAGGCGGCAGGCGCGTATGTGCTTCACGCCGGAACGGCGCTTGCCGACGATGGCTCTGTGCGGACAAACGGCGGACGTGTCCTCAATGTCGTCGGGCGTGGACTGACGCTTTTGGACGCCCGCGCGATTGCCTATGGCGGCATGGAGCGCGTCTCGTTTTCAGGCAAGCACGTGCGCACGGATCTGGGTTTGCGTCGATGATGGAATCGAAAGGGACGGGCATACTATGGGGGAATCCGTACAAAAGGTGATGGTGTGCGGTCTGAAGGGAGGCACGCGATGCAGACAGTGGTTGTTCACGCGAGCGCGTCTGGGCATACAGAGACGCTGGCAAATGCCATCGCGCAAGGCGCGCACGCGGCAGGGTCGCATGTAACTGTACTCCCGGCAGAGCAGTGTGGGCCGGATCATCTGGTAGCGGCGGACGCGATGTTTTGGGGAACTTCCAGCTATTTTGGCGGGCCGAATCTGAAGATGGTTCACCTGTTCGAGCGGCTTGGCGGAATCTGGATGGCGGGTGGTCTACAGGGCAAAGTGGGTGGGGTGTTTGCCACGACATCCACGATGCACGGAGGTCTAGAGACGGTGCTGCACACCTTGATCGACGCGATGATGCACCACGGCATGATCGTCGTCCCTAACACGGGGGCGTTTACGCCGGAGCGTATCCGTTTTGGGTGTCCATATGGCGCGGCGGCAGTGGTTGAGACAGCGGTGGATCTGGATATGGCGGTAGGTCAACCGACACCCGGAGAGATGCAGATCGCCTATGAGTACGGCCAGCGGGTCGTCGCGATTGCCACGCAGATGCGCAGTGCGCAGCCGCCATACACGGCACGCTGAGGATTTGCGCTACAGCTCAGGAAGTGGGGCATGGCTGAGGTGTAGTGTGATGAGCTTTTTGGCGTACAGTGGATTTTGTAGCCGATGAGCCATAAGGAGGCGATGGGTTGGATCACAAGACAGATCGCAAGGCGGATGAACCATCCACCATGCATTTATCCATTCTCGCATCAAAGTCGCAGGCGCAAGGGATCCCGGAGGGCGAACTTGCAGTGAAAGAGAAAGAAGCGTTTCGCGATAAGGGGAGTCGCGAGGTGTTGAAAACGCGCGGCGCACAAGAGATCGTGCGCCACGTCTAACCTTTTTGACACAGCGAGAGGCGTGTGCGCCGCACCGAGGAAATCGGCGGCGTGCACGTTTTTTGTACTCACATTGAGATTCTTCAATCCTGCTTCGACAAGATGAGGTGCGTGTTGGAGGCGTGATGAGAGGGATTTGACCCGGATGCCTAACGGTTGTACGCTATGGAGAGAAAGGGTGGAATCTCTTGGTAACATTACATATTGTGGTGGGTGTCGCGCTTCTTCTCGTCTCGCTCGTCCTGATGATTTGGAATATCGTTCGCATTACGCAAAAGCGCCACGGTCGCAGCTTCAGCCGCCTGTTGTCGACACTCGTCGATATTCAGGTCTTGCTTGGCATCATCGCGTACGTGTTAAAGCCGCTCAGCGGGATCGGCATTCTCCATCCGATCACGATGGTGCTCGTTCTCGTAGTGGTCCACACGATGATCAAGGAAAAACGCCCAGAGCGCACACAGTTGATCGGCTATATCCTCACGTTTGTCTTGATCGTCATCGGCGTCAGTTTTGTGCGTTAACGTAACTGCAACCGTGTGATACGGTGAGCGCAGTTTGTTGATCTGCACACCCCTTATCCCCAACCGATCGTTCGTCTCTCGCAGCGCGCCCGCACAGCAACTCAAGGCGCGCTGCGATGTTTGGCGCGAAATAGTTCCCGCCTTTTCGCATTTCATTTTTCGTTCCCCACGCGGTGGCTCCACGGATCAACCAGCCTTTCATATTACCTTAAATTCCACACGAATATGGACATTCTGTTGCGAATCCTCTATTTCTGTACACGCATATTGAAATTTTATGCACATAGATGTATAATAATCGAAGATAAAGGAGGTGACCACATGCGTATCGCGATCTGTGGGGCAACCGGGTATAGCGGCATCGAAGCGATTCGCTTGTTGGCGCCGAGAACGGATGTAACGATTGTTGGGATTTCTTCGGAAACGCAGGCTGGACTCATGCTTGAAGAGGCAGTTCCGGGATTTCGCGGATTTGCCGTAGGACGTCTGCGTTTGCTTTCGCTGCGTGATGCGGTCACGGAGGCAGAGGTTGTGATTCTCGCGCTGCCGCATGGTGAAGCGATGCGCGTGGCGCCGGAACTTTTGGCGCAGGGGAAATCCGTGATCGACCTGAGTGGCGATCATCGACTGCCGCGTGACGCCTATGAATCCTGGTATAAAGCGGAATCGCTGAGTGACGCGTATGCCGATGCGATTTACGGGCTTACAGAGTGGAACCGCGCAGCCATTGCAAAAGCATCGCTCATCGCGAATCCAGGATGCTATGCAACGTGTGCAGAGCTTGCGCTTTTGCCCCTTTTTGAGCGCGATGTGGCGGAATCCTCGCAGATTCTTATTGATGCAAAATCGGGGGTCTCCGGCGCCGGAAAAAAACCGACGGCGACGACTCACTATGTAGAAGCAGATGAGAATTTTTTTGCGTATAAGCTAGGCCGGCACCAACACACGCCGGAGATTGAGATGACGCTTCGCGAGGCGAGACGAAGGCAGACGGGGTTCGATGAATCTGTGCAAGTGCTTCTCGCGACACACCTTTTGCCGATCAAACGAGGCATTCTTTGCACAGCGTATGTGAAATTGAAGGAAGAAATGTCAGGGGAAGCTCTACGCGATTTGTTTTGCGCGCGCTATGAAGGCGAGCCTTTTGTCGATGTGCTGCCGTACGGCGTATCGCCACAACTCAAGTGGGTAAACGGCACGAATCGCGTCAGCATCGGCGTGTATCTTGATCCGCGAACGCAGACGGCAGTCGTCCTAAGCGCGCTTGACAACCTCATCAAAGGTGCAGCGGGGCAGGCGATTCAAAATTTGAATGTGATGACAGGTGTAAACGAGCAAGAAGGGCTATGGTTTGTGCCAGCGGTCTGACGGAGGATCAAAGTAGATGACGATGCAAAAGACGATGGTCATAAAACACGGAGGCAGTGTTGAAGCGGCAGGCGCACGCCTGCTCAAAGAGGTCGCCACGTGGGCGCAAGCCATGCGTGTCGCGCTGGTTCACGGGGGCGGTCCGGCCATCACGGAGGCGCTAAAGCAAAGCGGTGTGGCGTCGACCTTTTTGCGCGGCAGGCGCGTGACAGATGAGCGGACGCTCACGGTGGCCGAGGCGGTTTTGGCGGGAACGGTCAACAAGCGCATCGTGCGCGCGCTGCAAGCGGCAGGCGCAAACGCGGTTGGTATCTCTGGCGAAGACGGTGGCCTGCTGACAGCGATCCCAAGTGTCGAAGAGGGACTCGGCTTTGTGGGAGATGTGCAGCGCGTCAACACGAAACTACTTGAAACACTTTTGCAGGCGGGATTCCTGCCTGTGCTTGCGCCGCTTGGACTTGAGGAAAACGGACAGTTGAGGAATGTGAACGCGGATGCGGCGGCGGCGGCCGTTGCAGGGGCGCTTCGCGCAGACTGGTTTATTTTTACGACAGATGTGGCGGGTGTCAAAGAAAGTCCGGACGCAGAGAAACCGATCCCTAAACTCACGATCGCAGATGCCTATGCGTTGATTGAAACAGGCGTCGCGACAGGCGGAATGATTCCGAAACTTGAAGCTGCGGTGTCTGCGCTTTGCCAAGGTGCGGCGCGTGTGGCCATCTGCGACGGTCGAACGGAAGGGTTGCTTGCGCGTTTGCTCTCCGGAGAAGCGATTGGAACCGTACTGACGGCATGACTATTGGGAGGAGGACATGAAATGCAAGAGACACAAGCGAAGACACTTCCGGTCCAACAAACACACGCGAAACATGACGATGAAACAGCGGTGATGGGCACGTATGCCCGCCAACCGCTTACGATCGTTCGCGGCGAAGGGGTGCACGTCTATGACGATCACGGTACGCGTTACCTCGATTTTACAAGCGGCATTGCGGTTTGCGGTTTAGGACACTGTCACCCGGCGCTCGTGGCGGCGGCAACACACCAGATCCAGACACTTTGGCACATGTCAAACCTCTATCTCACGGAGCCACAGGCGCACCTTGCCGCAAGACTTGCAGCGGCGGCGGGAATGGACCGCGTATTTTTTAGCAACTCAGGCGCTGAGGCCAATGAGGCGGCGATCAAACTCGCGCGCCGCTATAGCAAGCAAGCGCACGGCGCACACAAAGGCGAGATTTTGACGTTCCAGAACTCGTTTCACGGGCGCACAATCGCCACGGTCACGGCGACGGCGCAGCCGAAGTACCAAGAAGGGTTTGGACCGCTTCCAAACGGGTTTAAATACGTGGATTCTTTCACGATGAAATCGGTGCTTGAGCGTGTGACAGAAAAAACCTGCGCGATCATGATCGAACCAATTCAGGGTGAAGGCGGGGTTCGCCCGGTACCCGTTTCCTTTCTAAACGAGTTGCGCGCGTTTTGCGATGCGCGCGGATTGCTGCTCATCTTTGACGAGGTGCAAACAGGCGTCGGCCGTACAGGTTCGTGGCTGGCTTGGCAACAGGTTGGCGTCAAACCGGACATTGTCACGATGGCAAAGTCTTTGGCTGGCGGATTGCCGATGGGGGCAATGCTTGCGACAGAGCGCGTCGCGGCGGCTTTTGCGCCGGGTACGCACGGCTCAACGTTTGGCGGCAATCCTGTGGCTGCAAGCGCGGCGCTCGCCGTGCTTGACGTAGTGCTTGAAGACGGATTTTTGGATACGGTGACACGGCGCGGCCAGCAACTTTACAGCGCGCTTTGTGCACTGGCCGCGCGGCGCACAGAGATTGTCGATGTGCGCGGCATGGGGCTGATGTGGGGAATTGAGTTTGCGACACCGATTGCGGGGGATCTGGTCGCCGCCTGTCGCAAGCGCGGACTTCTTGTTCTTACGGCCGGGGCGAACACGCTTCGCTTATTGCCGCCTTTGATTGTGTCGGCAGCCGATGTGGAGCGCGCCGTCGCGATGATTGCTGAAGCACTTCAGGAGGTGGAGGCGTGACGATGGCTGTGCTTGAAAACAATCTAAAACAACCGCTCTATGGACGGGATTTTCTCGACTTTAGCGATTATCAGACGAGTGAAATCGAGTTGCTTCTAGGGATTGCCAGTGACGTCAAAAAGGAGCGCGCGGACGGGATTCTCACGCCGTACCTGCAAGGAAAGACGCTCGGCATGATTTTTGAGAAGGCCTCGACGCGCACGCGCGTTTCGTTTGAGGTTGGAATGTATGAACTGGGTGGACACGCGCTATTCCTTTCTAACAGCGCGACACAGATCGGGCGCGGGGAACCGCTTGAAGACACGGCGCAGGTGCTGTCGCGCTATGTTTCAGGACTCATGGTGCGGACGTTTGCGCACGAGACGGTAAAGACCCTTGCGGCGTACGCAACGGTGCCTGTGATCAATGGCCTGACAGATGATCATCACCCGTGCCAGGTGCTCGCAGATCTGCAGACGATTCAGGAATCCAAAGGCGCACTTCGCGGCGTGACACTCGCCTATGTCGGCGACGGGAACAATATGGCAAACTCGCTGCTTCAGGCGGCGGCGCTGGTCGGGATGAATGTGCGCATCGCGAGTCCTGCAGAATTCTTCCCGCAAGAGGAGTCTGTGCAATTCGCAAAAGAACAGGCAAAGCGCTGGCAGTCTGAGGTTGTCGTAACCACAGACCCGCACGCTGCAGTCAAGGACGCGGATGTGGTATATACAGACGTGTGGGCAAGCATGGGCCAAGAGCAAGAGGCAGCGTCTCGGCAGATCGCCTTCGCACCGTATCAAGTCAATCAGGAACTGATGGCAAGCGCGCGACGCGATGCGATTTTCCTGCACTGTTTGCCGGCGCACCGCGGTGAAGAAGTTGCCAAAGAGGTCATTGATGGATCGCAATCGGTTATTTTTGATCAGGCGGAAAATCGCCTACACGCGCAAAAAGCGGTTTTGATTGCGCTGCTCGGCGGAATGTATTGAGCCTTTATGCTCAAACGGGTTGAATGAATTGGGGGAAATGATGATGAATAAGAAAATTGTGCTTGCGTATTCGGGTGGGCTTGATACATCTGTAGCAATCGCGTGGCTGCGCGAGACGTACGGTTATGATGTTGTGGCGATGTCGGTGGATGTCGGGGAAGGCAAGGATTTGGCGTTTGTGAAAGAAAAAGCGTACACGATCGGTGCAGTGGAATCGCACATGATCGATGCACGCGATAAATTTGCGTATGAGTTCATCCTGCCGAGCCTGATGGCAAACGCGCTTTATGAAGGGGTCTACCCGCTTTCAGCCGCGCTCTCGCGGCCGCTGATCTCCGAGCTTTTGGTGCAGGTCGCCAAAGAGGCGGGTGCGGAGGCGGTGGCGCATGGCTGCACGGGCAAAGGAAACGATCAGGTGCGCTTTGACGTGTCTGTCGCCGCGCTCTCACCAGAGCTCTCTGTGATCGCGCCTGTGCGCGAGTGGGGCTGGACACGCGATGACGAGATCGCATTCGCAAAAAAACACAACATCCCCATCCCGATTACGCTTGACAGCCCGTTTAGCATTGACGCGAACCTGTGGGGACGGAGTTGTGAGGCAGGCGTACTCGAAGATCCGTTTGCGGAAGCGCCGGAAGAGGCGTTTGACTGGACGACAAGTCCACTAGAGGCGCCCAATGAGCCAGAAGTCGTAGAGATTGAGTTTGAAGCGGGCGTGCCGGTTGCGTTAAACGGTGTTCGCATGGGCCTCGTCCAGTTGATCGAGTCGCTCAATCAGACGGCGGGACGGCATGGCGTTGGTCGGATCGACCATGTGGAAAATCGACTGGTCGGGATCAAATCGCGGGAAGTGTATGAGGCGCCTGCGGCCATCACCCTGATCAAGGCGCACCAGGCTTTGGAGTACTTGACGCTCACGCGCGAAGTGGCGCAGGCAAAACCGGCGATGGAACAGAAGTTTGCGGAGATTGTGTACAACGGGTTGTGGTTCTCGCCGCTGAAAAAAGCGGTCGACGCATTTATTCGCGAGACACAGCAGACGGTGACTGGAACAGTTCGCATGAAACTGTACAAAGGTTCCGCCACGGCGGTCGCCTCTGCATCACCTTACTCGCTGTATCAGCACAATCTGGCGACATATGCGGCGGGGGATCAGTTTGATCACAAGGCGGCGGTCGGTTTTATCTCGTTGTTCGGTCTTCCAACACGTCTGCAGGCGACTGTGACGAAAGGAACGCAGGCATGAGTGGAGAGCGCGAATCGAGCAATGTGATGTGGGGCGGCCGCTTTCAAAAGCCGCCACACGTTGCGGTGCAGGCGCTAAACGCGTCGATCCATTTTGACAAGCGACTGGCGTTTGTCGATATCGCGGGCAGTATCGCGCACGCGCGGATGCTTTTTCGCCAAGGAATCATCGCGCAGGATGACGCAGAGCGCATCATTGCGGGACTCCAATCGGTGCGCACTGAGATTGAACGCGGCGAAATGGTATTTCGTGAGGACCTGGAAGATGTTCACATGAACATCGAACACCGCTTGACAGAGTTGATCGGCGAGGCGGGTGGACGTCTTCACACGGGGCGTTCGCGAAACGATCAAGTGGCCTTGGACATGCATCTGTACCTGCGCGAGCAGGTTGATGCGATTCATGAGGAGATTCGCGTCTTCGAGCGTGTGCTGATTGATGTCGCGGAGGCGAACCTTGATGTGATTATCCCGGGTTACACGCATTTGCAGCGCGCACAGCCGGTGCTTTTTGCACATCACTTGCTTGCGTATGTGTGGATGTTTGAGCGCGACTGTGAGCGTTTGCGCGACGCGCGCAAGCGCATCGACGCGCTGCCGCTTGGCGCCGGCGCGCTCGCCGGAACGACATTTCCAATTGATCGCGCGGCGGTGGCGGAAGAACTCGGGTTTGACCGCATCTATGAAAACAGCATGGATGCGGTGAGCGATCGCGACTATATTCTGGAGACACTCTCTACGCTCTCTCTTTTTATGGTGCATTTGTCGCGCCTGTCAGAAGAGCTGATTCTGTGGAATTCGACAGAGTTTGGGTTTATTGAACTGGATGACGCCTTTACGACAGGTTCATCGATCATGCCACAAAAGAAAAATCCGGACGTGGCGGAACTCGCGCGCGGCAAGGCGGGGCGTGTGTTCGGTCATTTGACGGGGCTCTTGACGGTGTGCAAAGGGTTGCCGCTTGCCTATAACAAGGACCTTCAGGAAGATAAGGAGGGCGTGTTTGATGCAATTGACACAGTGCATCTGTTGCTTGCGGTATTTCCTGCAATGATCTCGACGATGGGGATCAAACGTGAGCGCATCAAGCGCGCGCTTGACGGGGACTTTAGCGCGGCAACCGATATGGCAGATTATCTCGTGCGCAAAGGGTTGCCGTTTCGCCAGGCGCACGAAGTGGTTGGACGCATCGTGAGTGTCAGCATTCGCGAGGGGCGCGCGTTGACGGACTGGTCGATTGATGCGTTGCGAGGGGAATCCGCACTCTTTGACGACGATGTGCTCGCAAAGCTTACCCCGGAGGCAGTCGTGAATGCGCGCATGTCGCACGGAGGAACGGCGCGGGAGCGAGTGCTTGAACAACTGGCGACAGCGCGCGCGCGCATAGGGCATTAAACGGTGCGCGCTGTCGTTGCAAGTGGGCGGTGTCTGCACGTTTATTCCATCTGCGTGACGTGATGGATAATGTGCTGTGCAGCCCGCTTGCCGTCTTTGATGCAGTCGGGGATTCCCATTCCGCGATAGGCGGACCCCGCAAGCACGATTCCTGGAAAGGCGTTTAGCAATTGCTCAACGCGCGCTACGCGTTTTGCGTGCCCCACGTCGTACTGCGGCATGGAGACGGGCCAGCGTGTAAGCTTGCGAAACGAAGGGGCGAGCTTTACATTCCATATCGCGCAAAGGTCATCCACCACGTTTTGCACGATTTCCTCATCTTTTTTCGTTAAAAGATCCTCCTCCCCATCCCTCCCTACATAGCAGCGTACAAGCACGGTTTTGCGATTGGTGAACGTCGGCCATTTTGCAGATACGATCGTGCATGCAGTGATGGATAGCCTCTCGCTTCGGGGGACCAGAAATCCTGTCATATCGTTTGATCCGGGAAAAGTGTCTGCCGGGAATCCGAGAATGACCGTCGCCGTTGAAGCATAGCGAATGGAGCGAAGCAGGTCGCTTAAGCCCGTGAATGTCTCTACGATCGCGGCTGTCGCGTAAGCAGGTGTCGCAAGGATCACTGCATCCACTTCCATTTGCGCAGATGTGTCACCGGTTTGGCAGACAAAAGTGTAACGGCCATTCGACTCTCTCCGGAGATTCGCAATGACCGTATCCATTTTATATTGCACTACGTCCTGGGACTTTGTGAATAGTTCTTCCACAAGCGCTGACAATCCGCCCTGAAGGCTGATAAACGGGGAAGACGTGTGCGCAGAGGGAATGTGACGTCCTCGTTTTTTGCTTTTTTTTGCTCCAAGTAAGAGGCTGCGGTGGTTTTGCGTCAGTTGCGCAATCGCAGGCGCGGCATCCCCAATGCTCATGCGATCAATATCGGCTGCGTGGATGCCAGCGAGCAGGGGGGCGGCGATTTGATCGACAACCTCGTTGCCAAATCGATTGCGCAATAAACGTCCCAGAGACTGAGTCTGAACAGACGTTTCGGAGGATCTTGGCAAGACCAAATCGCCAAGAGCACGTAATTTTCCGCGTAGACTCAAAAGAGGTGAAAGAGCCATCGACGACCACTTCGCAGGGATTCCCGCGTGCAGATCGCGCGGCATGGGATAGAGTGTGCGGTTTCGCAAGAGAGCTGTTTTTCCTGTTTTCGCATGGATGATTTGATCAGCCATCCCCAAATCCGTCAGGAGATCGACGCCGTCTTTTTTCATCGTGAAAATCGAATCAGGTCCCTGTTCTGTCGTGAAATCACGGTCTTGCATGGTTAGAATTTTGCCGCCCAGTCGAGAGGAAGCCTCATAGAGGGTACACTCGATGGGGATGCCATTATCTTTACTCCATGTTCGCAAATGATAGGCGGCGGTAAGTCCTGTGATGCCGCCGCCGATGATTGCAATGCGCGGCCGTCTCATGTGCGGGACTCTTTCATTCCGTCGCTTTTGCGCAGGATGTGAGGGATGTAGCTGCACCCTGGATCGCTCTCAAGCGGATCACCTGTCGCGGCAAAAGCGCGTGCGCGCGATCCGCCACAAATCTCTCTGAATTCGCAGACGCCGCATTTTCCTTTTCGCAACTCGCGATTGCGCAAAGAGAGCAGCAAAGGACTTTCGCGATACAGTGTCGCAAGCGATGTGCGCGTGACATGTCCGACGGAGAGCGGCAGAAAGCCTGATGGATAGACATGACCTGTATGCGACAGAAAAATAAAACCGTCTCCATCGGTGATGTTTCGTCCTGTCAGTTGCTGTCTGTTTTGACTCAGGATGCGCCGATAAAATGGCGCTTCTGTGGTTTTTACGGCAAACGGACGGAATTTCGATTGTTCTGAAAGCCAGTTTAGGACACGTTCATTCTGCTCTGCGTCAAGCATCATTGAAGCGCGGCCGCGTCCTGTGGGTATCAAGAAAAACAGACTCCATAGATTGATCTGATACTGTTCTGCGATGTCGGCGATTCCCTCGAGTTCTGTTTCATTCCATGCGGTAACCGTCGTGTTGATCTGTACAGACAAATCGGATTCTTGAAGGTTTTGCAGGGCGCTCATCGTCTGTTTAAACGATCCGTGCACAGACCGGAAACGGTCGTGTGTCTGGCTGGTTGCGCCGTCAAGACTGACGGCAAACTGGGAGACGCCGGAAGCCACCGCGCGTTGGATGACACTTCGCGTCAAATTGGGGGTCACACTTGTCGCGAGCGATACACGATGCCCCTTTGCCACCGCATAGTCAATCAGATCAAACAGATCAGGTCTCTCGAGTGGGTCTCCGCCTGTAAATACAATGAGAGGGTGATCCATCTCTGCAATTTGATCGATGACGCGTTTTGCTTGATCTGTGGTGAGTTCGTCAGGATCGCGACGGGTTTGCGCTTTTGCGCGACAATGCACACAGTGCAATTGACAGGCGCGGGTTAACTCCCACATGACGATTTGCGTGTTTTTATTGAAATTTCTGTCGCGCGGTTTTACCATCGCAGATTGAAGCTGTGCCATTTGAAACGGCCTCTTTTCGCTTCTGGATTTTATAGGATATCTCACAGATCTAGGATAGAGCACGCGTGACAGCGAGGTGAGTTCATAAAGGACCATTCGCGCTAGCTGGTATGGATGGGGTGAACCTAGTAGGGATGGGCTAAACGTGCGTTTATATACAAGAATATCAGAAATGAAGAATCTACCACAGGGTTTTTGGCAAGCGATGTCGAATGTAGAATGTCGAATCGCGCTGTCGAATGAGTCGCGAAGCAGCGCCTGTCGAATTATTCATTGGAGGATTTTCATGATCGAGATGCAGGACGTCTGGAAAGAGTACGGGAACGGTGTCGCCGCGCTCTCTGGCATTTCCGTGCGGATCGCGCAAGGGGAATTTTGCTACGTGGTCGGCCCAAGCGGCGCTGGCAAATCGACCTTTATCAAACTCATGTACCGTGAAGAGAGGCCGACGAAAGGTCAAATTTTTGTCGGCGGATTCAATATCGAGCGATTGCGTGAAAGACAAATCCCCATGATGCGCAGGCATATCGGGGTGGTGTTTCAGGATTATAAACTGTTACAACCCTTGACGGTATACGAGAATGTATCGTTCGCGCTTGAAGTTATTGAAGCTTCGCGAAAGACGATTCAAAAGCGGGTCTCTGAAGTCTTGGAGCTTGTTGGCCTCAGCGAAAAAGCGAACATGCTGCCCCGTGAACTCTCAGGTGGCGAGCAACAGCGTGTCGGGATCGCGCGCGCACTCGTCAACAAACCGAGTGTGATTATCGCAGATGAGCCTACAGGCAATCTCGACCCGGACAACTCGTGGACAATTATGAAACTGTTTCAACGCGTCAACGATCGCGGAACAACGATCGTCATGGCGACACACAACCGCGAACTTGTCAATTCTGTTCGCAAGCGCGTTATCGCGATTGAACAAGGTCGCATTGTGCGCGATCAGGAACGTGGGGAATACGGCTATGAAGATTAGGACGATTGGACGACATGTACGGGAAGGAACGCGCAATCTGTTTCGCAATGGCTGGATGACGTTTGCGTCGATCAGTGCGGTTGCCGTCACGTTATTCATTTTGGGTGGATCCATCCTGCTCAGTCTGAATGTGCAAAACATCTCCCTCAATATCGAGAGTCAGTTGCAGATTAACGCATATGTAAGCAATACGGTTCCGGTCAAGGCGCTTCCCGCGCTTGAAAAGCGGCTCTCGCATTTGAGGGGAGTTCGCTCTGTGCGTTTTGTGTCAAAGGTGCAAGCGCTAAAGCAAATGAAGAAGCTTTTAAAGAGCAATGCGGATATTATGGCAGGGCTTGGAAACCCACTGCCAAACGCCTATATCCTAAACGCTTTGAATCCTCAGGAGACGGCGGCAGTTGCCAAAGAGGTGCAGAATACGCCGGGAATTGAGAGTGTCCAATATGGCCAGAGTTTCCTCCCGAAACTTTTGACGATCATGAACGTCGCGCGGGATGCGGCTGTCATTTTGATCGGAGGCTTGCTTGTGCTCGGAATGTTTCTCATATCCAATACGATTCGCATCACCATCTTCACGAGGCGACGCGAGATCGAGATCATGAAACTGGTCGGCGCGACAAACGGGTTTATTCGCGGTCCGTTTTTTGTTGAGGGAACACTGATGGGTCTTGTCGGCGCGGCCATTCCAAGCGTTGCACTGTACGAGCTTTATCGCTGGATTTCGCAGACCGTTCAATTGTTTCCGCCGTTTACGCTCGTTCCGTATTCGCTTGTGGTTACGCATGTCGTATGGGTGCTTGTCGCATGCGGTTTGTTCATGGGGATATGGGGCAGCCTCTTTTCGATGCGCCGCTTTCTTCGCGTCTAAATTGTAGCGTCGATACCTCCCGTGGCAGTTTGTCGTGTGTGTAAAAGGCGTCGAATGAGTTCTCAAGGTTGAACCTGTCCGCATAAAGTGATGGTGTCCCATTGATGGGACGCGGTTTGCTGCGTGAAAAGGACAGGTGATGTGATGTGAAAATCGCCCGCGTTTCAAAATTTCTGGGTACCATTGCACTGACGGCGGCGGCAACGGTTCTCACGCTTCGCACCGTGGGCGCAGACTTTTCTCCGCTCGCGAGCCAACCCGCCTACAGGCAGTTTATGTCTACGTATCGTCTCTTGACGACGTCGTATTATCGCCAGGTCGATCCGAATGAACTGATTCACGGCATGATCTCCGGAATGATGGATACGTTGCACGACCCCTTCTCCCAATATATGAATCCAGCGATGACGGCGCGTTTTCGCGAGATGGTCAGTTCGCATTTCCAAGGGATTGGCGCAGTGCTCTCCTATGAGTCAGGGCAAATCGTCATAAGTTCCGTCCTTCCTGGTTCACCTGCCGATCGCGCAGGTGTGCGGTCAGGCGATATTCTGACGCAAGTGAATGGCAGCAATACGGATGGAATGTCACTTTTGCAGGTGGTCGAGCGCATTCGCGGAAAGGTTGGCAGCTACGCAACCTTGACTTTGCGGCGCGGTTCTTCAACACTGCACATTCGCGTTCAACGGGCGAATCTTCATCAGTCGACCGTATATGCGAAGATGTTCCCGAATCGCATTGGATATCTATTGATCACACAATTTAGCGAAGACACGGCGAACGCGTTTGCGCGTGATTTGAACATTCTAAAACAAGAGGGCGCGCGCGGTCTGATTATTGATGTGCGGGATGATCCGGGAGGGCTTTTGTCAAGTGTCGGGCAGATCGCAAACGATCTGTTAGCGCGTGGGAAGACGATTGTTGAAGTGGAGAACCGCAATCATCAGATTCAAGCACTCCACGCGACTGGTAATGGAATCAAGCTGCCGATGGTGTGCTTGATCAACGGCAACAGCGCCAGCGCGGCGGAGATTCTGGCGGCGGCGCTACATGATTCTGGTGGAGTTCCCTTAATCGGTGAGCGCACCTACGGCAAGGGGACGGTGCAAGAAACGCAAGAATTCGCAGACGGATCGAGCTTGAAACTGACGGTTGCCAAATGGCTGACCCCAAAGGGGACATGGATTCACCACGTGGGAATCGCGCCGTCCATGAATGTTGCGACGCCTGCCTTCTATCATCTGCCGCCGCTTCCCGTGACACTTCGGCGACCGTATGCACTTGATCAGTCGAGTGTCAGCATCGCGGTCCTCCAGCGGATGTTACTCGCGCTCGGATACAATCCTGGGCGAACGGATGGCTATTACAGTTTGCAGACGGAGCAGGCGGTCACGGCGTTTCAAAAGATGCACGGCGTGAAGGCTACAGGGACGGTCAGTGGCGCTACCGCATACGCATTGAATGTCGCGCTGCTCAGGTTGCGCGTGCGGGATGATCCGGCATTGCAGACGGCCCTTGGGTATCTTGATCAGAAACTCGGAGGATGAGCAGGAAGCGGTGCGCTTTGTGTCGAATTATAGCAACCGAGGATGGCTCGGTTGCTTTTTTATGGCCAAGTTCCATTGCTGTTTGATCGATGATCTGTGCGAGAGAGGTGATTCCGTTCATGGTTCTTCACGGCCTTCTCGCGCTCTTACACTTTCCGTGGTTTTACCTCGTTACGCTTTTGCTTGCTGGGATTCAACATCTTCGACAGCGTCATTTGGAGCGCGCAACACTTGGGATCAAGGTGACTCGCGATGTTTTGCACGCGTTTCGCAGTATCGGCATTGGCCTGCTTGCAGGGATCGCGATCAGTGCGGCGTTTGACTATGCACACGTGCCGTTCAGTTGGCAGGACGGCGTCAGCGTCTGGGTGCTCGGGACGCTCTTCTCGCTGATTGATATGCGGTTGGCGTGCGTTTCTTATAGTGGTTCGCTGGTTGCGCTCGCGGGTCTTGTCAGCGCCTGGTGGGTACCTGGAAACGCGCCGCAGGTGGCGGTCTGGCTTCGCGCGCTGCATCCTTTTTCCCTTTTGGTGCTGATTGCTGCGGCCAATGCGGTCGAGGGGGTTGCCACATTTTTGCAGATGGGTATCGCTTCTCCGTTTTTGATGAAAAGTCGCCGTGGACAAATCGTGGGCGCCTTTTTGTTGCAGGGATTCTGGCCGTTGCCGATTTTTGCGCTTGGAAGTGTTCCGTTTAGTGTTCTGCCGAATCGCACGGGGATCGCGCTCGGTTCGCCGCCGCAACGCGTTTTCTTTTTAGGTGGCGTGTCGATCAGCCTATACACAATCCTTCTGGCGATAGCCTTGTTTTTTTTGCGCCACTCAACGCCTGGATTGACCATTGTCGCGCTGTTGGCGCTTCTGTCACACGCATGGCTTGAAAGATTCCAGGTCATGCGGGAAGAGGCGCAGTCCCCGCTCTATGTTCGTCCAAAGTCTGGTGTGCGAATTCTCGCCACACTCTCTGGGACGCCTGCCAAGCGCATTGGTCTGACGCCTGGAGAGACGATTGCGCGTGTTGGTGGCATGCCGGTGAATAGCCCGTATGACCTGCATTTTGCGATCGACCAGAATCCAGCGTATGTAAAGCTTGAGGTCATCGACTCGCGCGGGGAAATGAGGTGGATTGGAACGCCAATTTTTGAACGCGATCCCCACCATCTCGGCTGCGTGTTTGTGCCTGACGAGCGTGGAGTAACCGAGACGAATGTGCTTAGTGTTGGAAAGCAGGGCCGATTCTTTAAACTCTGGCGAAGTGTCGATGCAGGAGAACGAACGGTTGAAACCCCCGCCTGATTGCAGTATTTTTCCCCGTGATCTGCCAGTGTTCGCGGGGGATTGTCCAAAGATTTGCCATACCATCGCATAGCGTGGACATTTATTTAGAACCTGGATATGTGGTTTCTCATACGTGGATCATTCGCGTGAATTTAATCGCGATAAGGGAGTTAGAGGATGGATCTTACAACCATAGGCGGCATCATACTCGGGTTTGCTTCGCTGATTGTCGCGTTTGTCATGGAAGGCGGTTCTCCGCTCGCATTATTGGGTCTCTCTGCCGCTATTATCGTATTTGGCGGAACGGCGGGCGCTGTCATCATCTCATTTTCCGCAAAACAATTGAAGATGGTGGGGTCGCTTTTCAGCGTTGCGTTCAAACAACAGAAACTTGACAACTTGGCAGCGATTGAGCAGCTTGTGGCGCTGGCGACGTCTGCCAGGCGCGAGGGCATTCTTTCGCTTGAGGACAAGTTGGAAGGGATGCAGGATTTGTTCTTTAAGAATGCGGTTCAACTCGTGGTCGATGGCGTCGACCCAGAACTTGTACGCAGCATTCTTGAGACAGAGATCGGCTACATGGAGACGCGGCATGAAGCGGGTGTCGCCGTTTTTGAGGCGGCGGGCGGTTTCGCGCCGACCATGGGGATTATCGGAACGGTGACTGGGCTCATTCATGTTTTGAGCAATCTGACGAGTGTCAGCACACTAGGCCCACTCATTGCGACGGCGTTTATTGCAACGCTTTATGGGGTTGGAAGCGCAAATCTCCTTTGGTTGCCGCTCGCTTCAAAGCTCAAGCAGCGATCAAAGGAAGAGATCTTGTTGCGCGAGATCATGGTAGAGGGTGTGCTGTCGATCCAGGCTGGGGAGAATCCGACTGTATTGGATCAAAAGCTGAAGGTTTTCCTCGCGCCGCGCATGCGTGAACGCAATCAAGACAGGAAAGGGGCAGCGGCCACCGAGTCGGAGGTAGCGAATGCGTAAAAGAAAAAAGGCAGTCGTTAAAGAGAACTCTGAACGCTGGTTGATTACTTACTCTGACTTGATTACACTCTTGCTCATCTTTTTTGTCATTATGTACGCCATGTCAAAGGTTGATGTGGCGAAGTTTATGACGCTCTCCGAATCGCTGAATGCGGCGCTCAACCCAAGCAATCAAATTCCCCTTCAAGGACTGGGGAAGACGGCGCTTCTTGCGGCAGAAAATCCGACGCAGGGGCATAGTCAGGGTTTCAGTCTGAAAGCGGGAAGCAAAGCGCAAATGTTGCAACTTCAAAATGTCCTCAGGGAAGACGTGAAGTTTTCGAAGCTCTACCAGGAGTTGCAACAGTTTGTCTCAAAGCGCGGGCTAGAAAACAGCCTATCCATTTCCAATCAACAGCGGGGGATTCAAATCACGCTGAAGGATGTCGTCCTTTTTGCGACGGGTCAGGACCAGATTCGCCCACAAGCGGTTCACATTTTGCAACAGCTCGTTCCATTTCTGCAGACCCTGTCCAACCAGATACAGATCGAAGGGTACACAGACAATGTTCCGATTCACACTGCGCAATTTCCATCCAATTGGGAGTTGTCAACAGGCCGCGCACTCAATGTCGTTGAAGATTTGATACAGTTTGGGATCAATCCGACGCGCCTGAGCGCTGTCGGCTACGGTCAGTACCATCCGGTTGCGACGAATCTCACCTCTGTGGGGAGACAACAGAACCGTCGCGTCAACATTGTCATTTTGCGCAGCACCTATTCCCTGCAACAAGGGGAGTCATCATTTGGTGCAGGGCCTGACGCGCTCGCTGCGATTGCACCGTCGATCGGTGTAAATCGCCATACGCTGCTTTCACAAAACACGACGCCTAGCAACCCGCAAATCCCAGTCGCGCTGCAGTCGAAATCGCTGAAAAATGGTGTGCCACAGCACCCTTGAGACCGGGCTTTGTGAAGTATGTTGTGAAGGTGGCGCGATTGGACGCAAAATTGCGCGGCAATCTCTGTCTGTTCCCATTTCCATCGAACGTATGATCGTATATAATGCGTAGAGATGATGGGTGATGACGGGAGGCTGTTTGCGATGGCACTGCCAGGATCGTTTGAATTGGTGTCTGAATATGAGCCGACGGGGGATCAACCGAAGGCGATTGAACAATTGGCGTCGGGCATTCAAAAAGGCGATCGCTTTCAGACACTGCTTGGCGTCACAGGCTCGGGCAAGACGTTTACCATTGCCAATGTCGTCGCAAAGATCAACAAGCCGACCCTTGTGATTGCGCACAACAAGACGCTTGCTGCGCAGCTCACGTCCGAGTTTAAAGAGTTTTTTCCAAAAAATGCGGTTGAGTACTTTGTCAGCTACTACGATTATTATCAACCGGAAGCGTATATTCCGCACACCGATACGTTTATTGAAAAAGATGCGAAAACGAATGATGAGATCGACAAACTCAGACACTCTGCGACAAGTTCGCTTTTTGAGCGCAATGATGTCCTTGTCGTCGCGAGCGTCTCCAGCATCTTCGGTCTGGGATCGCCGTTTCGCTATAAAGAAAATGTTCTTTCGTTGCGCGTGGGCATGGAGAAACCGCGCAACGAGATGTTGCGCAGGCTTGTTGATATGCAGTATGAACGCAATGATGTGAACTTTGTGCGCGGCACGTTTCGCGTTCGCGGCGATGTCGTAGAGATCGTTCCGGCATCGCGCGGAGAGCAGGCGCTTCGCGTCGAATTTTTTGGCGAAGAGATTGAACGCATCACGGAGGTTGACATCTTGACCGGTGAGATTATCGGCAGGCGAGAGCATGTCGCCATTTTTCCGGCTTCTCACTATGTCTCGGGGAAAGAGACGATTGAGCGAGCGGCGGCCTCGATTCGCGCGGAACTCGAAGAGCGGCTCTCCGATTTGCGGTCTGCCGGTCGATTGCTTGAGGCGCAGCGACTTGAGCAGCGTACAAACTACGATCTCGAGATGATGCAAGAGGTTGGCTTTTGTTCTGGCATTGAAAACTATTCGCGCCATTTAGACGGTCGCTCGGCCGGAGATCCTCCCTATACGCTGTTTGATTATTTTCCGGACGACTTTCTTCTTGTGATTGACGAGTCGCACGTGACCATTCCACAACTACACGGCATGTATGGCGGGGATCGCTCGCGGAAGTTAACGCTGATTGAACACGGATTCCGTCTGCCTTCTGCAGCCGACAATCGTCCACTTCGGTTTGAGGAACTCTCCATGTACAAATACCAGACAATTTTTGTCTCGGCAACGCCCGGAGATTACGAGTTGAAGGTGAGCTCGCAAAAAGTCGAGCAGATTATCCGTCCCACCGGGTTGCTCGACCCGCTGATCACGGTTCGGCCGATCAAGGGGCAGATTGATGACCTGATCGGGGAGATTCGCAAGCGGATCGCGCGTCAGGAGCGTGTTCTCGTGACGACGCTTACGAAAAAGATGTCCGAGGACCTTACCGATTATTTGAAAGAAGTGGGGATCAAGGTCCGCTACTTGCACAGCGATATCAAGACGCTTGAACGCATGGCGATTCTGAGAGATTTGCGGATCGGTGTGTTTGACGTACTGATCGGGATCAACCTCTTGCGCGAAGGGCTCGATCTGCCAGAGGTTTCACTCGTCGCCATTCTTGATGCCGATAAAGAAGGTTTTCTGCGCGCCTGGCGGTCGCTGATCCAGACGATCGGGCGCGCCGCGCGCAACGCGGCGGGCGAGGTGATCATGTATGCGGATGTTCAGACGGAATCGATGAAGCAGGCAATTTCAGAGACGGAGCGCCGGCGGAAAATTCAGGCGGCCTACAATGAAGCGCATGGCATCACGCCGCGGACGATTCACAAGGCGGTGCGCGATGTGATTGAGGCGACAAAACTCGTGTCAGAAGGGGAGGAACTTTCCACGAAGGTCGCCAAGATGACAAAGGCGGAGCGCCGCGAGTTGATCGGCCGCCTGGAAAAAGAGATGAAAGAGGCAGCCAAAGCGTTGCAGTTTGAACGGGCGGCTGAATTGCGCGATATGGTAATTGAATTGTCAGCGTCTTGACAGACGCGCGAGAATGCGCGGCGCGGGAGATCGCGCTTGCGATTAATGACAAGACTTGTCTGGAGGCCCGAATGGCACACGAATCGATTGTGATCAAAGGCGCGCGCGCGCACAACTTGAAGAACATAGATGTGGTCATTCCGCGCGATAAGCTGGTGATTCTCACCGGACTCAGCGGCTCAGGAAAATCGTCCCTTGCGTTTGACACGCTGTACGCGGAGGGGCAGAGAAGATATGTCGAGTCTCTCTCGGCGTATGCTCGTCAATTTTTGGGACAGATGGACAAGCCGGATGTGGACTCCATAGAGGGCCTTTCTCCAGCGATCAGCATCGATCAAAAAACGACGAGCCGCAACCCTCGCTCAACTGTTGGCACTGTGACGGAGATCTACGATTATCTTCGGCTGCTCTTCGCGCGCATCGGAGTTCCACACTGTCCGAAGTGCGGAACTCCGATTTCGTCGCAAACGATCGATCAGATGGTCGATCGCGTTCTCTCACTTCCGGAGCGCGCGCGGATTCAAATCCTCGCACCTGTCGTCACGGGAAAAAAGGGTGAGCACCAAAAGGTCTTTGAGGACCTGGCGCGAAGTGGCTATGTGCGGGTGCGCGTCGACGGCGAACTGCGCGAGTTGGGTGAAGAGATCAGGCTTGAAAAGAACAAAAAACACACGATCGCTGTCGTGATTGACCGAATTATTGTAAAAGATGACGTGCGTCCGCGCATTGCAGAGTCTTTGGAAAGTGCACTCACGCTGTCGGGTGGGACGGTGATTGTCGATGTGCTGGAGCAGGAGGAGCTTTTGTTCAGCCAGAACCTCGCCTGCCCGAACTGTGGATACAGTGTCGAAGAGTTAGCTCCCCGCATGTTCTCGTTCAACAGTCCTTTTGGCGCTTGCGAGGCGTGCACGGGGCTTGGCGCAAAGCAAGAGGTCGATTTGGATTTGGTCATTCCCGATCCGAATAAAACGATTGATGAAGGCGGTATCGTGCCGTGGGCGGGAACGACCTCAACCTACTACCCACGACTGCTTGAGAGCGCCTGCAGGCACCTTGGCATCGCGACAGATGTGCCGATCAAGGATGTGGATCAGGCTGCGCTTGACCAGCTTCTTTATGGCATTCCGGGCCAAAAGATCAAGTTTGTCTATGAAAATGATTTTGGTCAGGTCAAACAGGCGGAAGTTCCCTTTGAGGGCGTGGTGCACAACCTCGAACGACGCTATCGCGAGACGGCGTCTGACTTCATTCGCGAGTTTGTCGAAGAGTTCATGAGCAGTCGGCCATGCCCGGCCTGTCGGGGAAAACGCCTGAAACCGGAGAGCCTCGCCGTGCGCATCGCGGGCGCGTCGATCGCGGATGTCACAGAGCGTTCGATTGTCGAGGCGATCGCATTTTTTGAGGGACTTGTCCTTACGGAAAAAGAGCGGCAGATTGCGCACCTGATCCTCAAGGAAATCAGCGCTCGACTCGGGTTTTTGCGGGATGTGGGACTCAACTATCTGACGTTAGCGCGCGCGGCGGGCACGCTGTCAGGCGGGGAGGCGCAGCGCATCCGGCTCGCGACGCAGATCGGTTCAAGCCTTGTCGGCGTACTGTACATTCTGGATGAACCGAGCATTGGACTTCACCAGCGCGACAACGCGCGACTGATCCGCACGCTTACGCAGATGCGCGATCTTGGCAACACGCTGATCGTCGTGGAGCATGACGAGGATACGATGTTTGCGGCCGATCAAATTATTGATATCGGACCTGGCGCGGGTGAACACGGAGGCCATGTCGTGGCGCAGGGAACGGTGCAGGAAGTGATGGAACACCCCCACTCTATCACGGGGATGTATCTCAGCGGTCGCCGCTCGATTCCTATTCCTCCTGTTCGCCGCCAGTCGGATGGCCGAGCGATTGAGATTCGCGGCGCAAAAGAAAACAATCTAAAAAACCTCACGGTGCGCTTTCCGCTCGGTGTATTCACCTGTGTGACGGGCGTTTCGGGATCCGGTAAAAGCACGCTGGTCAATGAGATTTTGCACAAAGCGCTTGCGGGAAAGCTCAATCGCGCGCGGATACGCGCTGGACGACACGATGAGATTCGCGGGCTTGAGCACCTTGACAAAGTAGTTGACATCGACCAGTCGCCGATCGGGCGCACGCCGCGATCAAATCCGGCAACGTACACTGGGGTGTTTGACGACATCCGCGATGTGTTTGCGACGACGCAGGAGGCGAAAATCCGCGGGTATAAAAAGGGGCGCTTCAGTTTTAACGTGCGCGGCGGTCGGTGTGAGGCGTGCCGAGGAGACGGCATAATTAAAATAGAGATGCATTTTCTGCCGGATGTGTATGTTCCGTGTGAAGTTTGCAAAGGACGTCGCTATAACCGCGAAACGCTTGAGGTTCACTATAAAGGGCGGTCAATTGCGGACGTGCTGGACATGACAGTGGAAGAGGCGCTTGTGTATTTCGAGAACGTTCCCAAGATTGCGCGCAAGCTGCAGACGCTCTCTGATGTGGGACTCAATTACATGCGCCTGGGCCAGCCTGCGACAACCATGTCAGGCGGGGAGGCGCAACGCGTAAAGCTTGCGTCAGAACTTCATCGCCGCAGCACGGGGCGCACAATGTACATTCTGGATGAGCCAACGACAGGACTTCACGCGGCAGACATTGAGCGACTGCTCATCGTGCTTCAGCGGTTGGTCGATGCAGGGGATACGGTGGTTGTGATCGAACATAATCTGGATGTGATCAAAACGGCTGACCATCTGATCGATTTAGGACCCGAAGGAGGCGATCAGGGCGGGCGGCTTGTCGCGAGCGGCACGCCTGAGAAGATCGCACAGACGCCAGAGTCTTATACGGGGCAGTATCTCGCGCCTGTGCTTGAGCGGGACCGCGCCCGCGCGAGATTTCGGGAAACAGTCGCGCTAGGATGAATGAGAAAAGACGCATGCAGTCCATCGCAGAAAAGGGGCTTTGCAATTGGCAGCGGATGATGCCTTGGAGCGAAAAGAGGGGACGACCTACGATTCATTCTCCGCGCTTGATGTGCGGGTGGGAAAGATTCTTACGGCTAATCTTCATCCAAAAGCGAAAAAACCCGCCTATCAGCTGACAATCGACTTTGGCGCGCTTGGTGTCAAAAAGAGCTCGGCGCAACTCACGGTCCAATATCAACCAGAAGATCTGATCGGGCGTCTGGTCGTTGCCGTCGTGAATTTTCCACCGCGCGTGATTGGTGGATTCACTTCGGAAGTGCTGGTACTTGGCGCCGTGCATGAAGATGGGGCGGTTACTCTGCTCACGCCAGAGCGAGCGGTGCCGCTTGGCGCGCCGATTGCCTGAGATGCGCGTCACGTGGTTTGGCGACGAGGCGGTGCTCGTTGAGGGAGTCCCTCACGATTTGCGCCATGCATTGGTGGTTGCAAAGCGTCCAGGCTGGTTGCGGGAGATCGTGTGCGTGGGGAGTGAGGCGATGCTTTATCTACAGGTGTCGCCTCGCATCCGTGAAGACCTCTTTTGCCGGGAGACGCTTTATGCAATGATCTGCGCGTGGCTAAACGATACAAAACAAGGTAAAACAGTGACAGCAATGCGTTCAGCAAAGACGCATGTGTGCACTGTGCGCTATGGCGGTGCCGATACGGATCTGGATGAGGTTGCGCAGCGTGTCGGGCTTTCCGCCCCAGACGTGATTGCGCTTCATGTCAAACCGACGTACATCGTGGATGCCGCGGGTTTTGTTCCGGGATTTGCTTATTTAAAAGGCCTTTTGCAAACGCTTCATCTGCCTCGCAAGGCCGTTCCGCGCGCGCAGGTGTTTTCTGGCGCGGTGGCGATTGCTGCCGGATACACGGGAATCTACCTTCAGCCAGCGCGGGGGGGTGGTGGATTGTGGGAATGCTTGTCGATCCTGCGCCCTCTTCACTGTGGCAGTGGAACGCTGAATCTCCCGCGCTTTTGGAATTTGGCGACCGCGTGGTGTTTCGCTCAGCCGACGCGTAGCAAAGTGGGGAGGCTTTGAACCGAGATGAGCTATATTCGCGAACTCGAACGCGTTTTTGCGGGACGTCTGTCGATTAGAAATGAGCCTCCGGAAGCATTTCAGGCAGAGCCGTTTGACGAGATGGTGCACGGATGCACCGTGCGTGACCAACGCTGTTTTGCCTGGGTGGAACAGGGCAAGAGACACTATGTGACGTATCCTGTTTCGAATTTGACGAAAACGGAAGAGGCGCTGCTATACCTATTGCTCACAAACCGCCATGAGGAAATGGTGGAGAAACCGCGGTGGCAAGAAGAGATTCACGCCGCACTGCGAGAGGCGCCGGAGCCATTTCCGCGCGCGATCCGGATTGAGGATGAGGTTGAAGAAACGCCTGTTCCGTGGAGTTGGCCTGTCCATCTGGTTGGCGTGCGGCCTCACGATGCGCCGAAAGAAAACACGCGACAGGAACTGCAAAGCGCATTGAACTCGCTTGCCGAAGCGTCTTCCGGTGAGTTGTATGTCACCTATGACCAAGCGCTTGTCGTGTGCGTCTTGCCTGTGCATGCGGATGAGGATGCACAGGGCCCAAAAGAGACGGCTGAGGCGCTTGTCGACGGGCTCGCCTCAGAATCATTCATCGATGCGCGAGCGGTGTACAGCGGGGCAGTGCGCAGTCTGCCGGAACTGCTTCTTACGCTACGACGGATGCTTTTTGTCGCGATGACAGCGGAAGCACTCACGCCGGAATTGCGGGTTCTCACTGTGCAGGGATTGGGCGTTTATGAGCTGCTGTTTGGCCTTCGCCCGCATTTGCGTCAGGCGTATGCGGCGCATACGATCACGCCGTCGGTCACGATGACGCTTGGGGCGGAACTTGAGCAGACGGTCATGACGTTTGTTGCATGTGATTTGAACATGAGCGAAACCGCGCGCAAACTCTACTTGCACCGCAACAGCTTGCTGTACCGGATTGAACGCATCCGGGAATTGACTGGCTATGATGTTCGTCGATTTGCCGATGCGGTGACGGTGTGGGCGGCTCTTCTCCTGCGCAAACTTTGAATCGCCCCATTTTTCGGCGCGCGAACTGCCTAAACATTGGTGTGGAACTTTGTGTAGAGTGCCATATGGTGGGTTGTGGGCAAGTCGGGCTATACTACCGAAAGTAGTGAAACGCATCGACTATGCGAAAGGGGCTCACCGCCTTGGCAGAAGTAATTTTGAAAAATGTATACAAACGGTATTCTGGTAACGTTGTCGCGGTGACAGATTTTAATCTTGAGATTGCAGATAAAGAGTTTATCGTCCTGGTCGGTCCATCGGGTTGTGGTAAATCCACCACACTTCGCATGATCGCGGGACTCGAAGAGATTTCAGATGGCGATTTGATGATTGGGCAGCGCCGAATGAATGACGTCGCCCCAAAAGATCGCGATATCGCGATGGTGTTTCAGAACTACGCGCTCTACCCGCACATGACGGTGTATCAAAACATGGCGTTCGGACTCAAACTGCGGCGTTTCCCAAAAGCTGAGATTGACAAGCGCGTGCGCGATGCGGCACAAATCCTCGATATCACGCACCTGTTGACGAGAAAGCCAAAAGCGCTCTCTGGCGGTCAACGCCAGCGCGTCGCGCTGGGGCGTGCGATTGTTCGCGAACCGCAGGCCTTTTTGATGGACGAGCCACTCTCAAACCTTGACGCAAAGTTGCGCGTCGCGATGCGCACAGAGATCAGCAAACTTCACAAGCGACTGCAAACGACATTCATCTATGTCACACATGACCAGACCGAAGCGATGACGATGGGTGATCGCATTGTTGTCATGAAAGATGGTTTCATTCAACAGGTGGCGACTCCACAAGAGATCTACAATCATCCGCGCAATCTGTTTGTGGCCGGATTTATCGGATCCCCGTCGATGAACTTTATCAATGGCCGAGTGGAGGAGCAAAACGGCAAACTGCTCTTTGTTGCAACTGGCCTGTCGCTGGAAATTCCGGAGGGACGACATGAAGCGGTGCGCGCAGCGGGTGCGGTCGGAAAAGAAATGGTGCTCGGCATCCGTCCGGAACACATCCACGATGAGCCTGTCTACATGGAGACCTACCCAGGCGGTGTGTTTGAAGCGGTAATCGAAGTGGTTGAACACATGGGATCGGAAATGTACTTGATGATGGATCTCAGTGGGCAGCAGGTGACGGGGCGGATCGTTGCACGCAGCGACGTTCACGCGTCGGAGAAGGTGAAACTTGCGATGGATATGAGCAAGATTCACATGTTTGACAAGGAGACAGAACTGTCGATTCTGTGATGACTCTCCTTAAGATCGGAGCTTAGGAGGGGAAGTGGACTTTTCGATGAGCGGGTTTGTCACTGTCGCTCAGCTCGTGGAAGAGTTGAGTCTCGAACTGATTGGCAGCGGAATCGGTTTGGCCCGGACGATCAACTCTGAGGAGATCAATCGTCCGGGGCTTGGACTCGCTGGATTTCTCGTTTACTATCCAGCGGATCGTGTGCAGGTGCTGGGACGCACAGAACTTGCTTTCCTAAACTCCATTGACGCGATGGATGCGCGTGAACGGTTGAGCCGGATCTGCAGTTTTGAACAGACTCCTTGTATCGTTGTGACGCGCAACCAGGAAATTTCAGATGAACTGCGTGAAGAGGCGGAACGATGTGGCATTCCGCTTCTTCGGACGCGACTCTCGACACCAAAATTTATCGCCCAGATCACAACCTTTCTTGAACTCCACCTCGCCCCAGAGACGCTCGTCCACGGGGTGCTGGTGGACGTGTATGGGATCGGCATCTTGATGACCGGATCAAGCGGTATAGGCAAGAGCGAGACGGCGCTTGAACTACTAAAGCGCGGTCACCGCATGGTGGCAGATGACGCCGTGGAGATTCGCCAGATTTCTGAGGACACGTTGGTGGGGATGGCGCCGCCCCTTTTGCAGCATCTGTTGGAGATTCGCGGACTTGGCGTGCTAAACGCGATGACCTTGTTTGGCGCAGGCGCGATTCGCACGCACAAGAAGATTGAGATGATTATCGAACTCGAGGCGTGGCAAGATGATCGATCGTATGACAGGCTAGGACTGGATGAAGAGAAACGGCGTATTCTCGATGTGGATTTGACTTGCCTGATCATCCCTGTGCGACCAGGTCGAAACCTTGCGATCATCATCGAAGTGGCGGCGATGAATCAGCGTCTTAAGCGCATGGGATATAACGCGGCGCGTGAGCTCTCGGAGAAATTGATGTCCTCCATGGACGCCCACGAAGATTAGACAGATGTGCGATCGCGCATGCTGCACGACGTTTTGGGTAAAAAACGGCTCGCCGTGACATACTGTGCGCGTCGGAGGTGATGGAGACGCGCAGGTTATATGTCTATCGCTTACCTGAACAAGCCGGAAAAGAACCCTGTAATCCACTGTATCGTCTCTATGAGACGATGCCTTTTTTTCGTGTCCTGAAGGCTGTGCTTATCCAACGAATCATTCGCATTTGTCCCAGTCTGTCGCTAAAAAACACGATCTATCGACGGCTGCTTGGGGTGCAAATTGGTGCGCATACAGCGATTGCGCTTGATGTGACGCTCGATGTGCTAAGACCTGACTGGATTTCTATTGGACGAAACTGTGTCATCGGATTCCGAACAACGATCCTCACACATGAATACCTCGTTCGAGAGTACCGCTTCGGAAGGGTTGCCATTGGCGATGAGGTAATGATTGGAGCGAATTCAACGATCCTCGCGGGTGTTTCGATTGGAGATGGCAGCGTCATTGGGGCCGGCTCCGTTGTGACGACAGATATCCCGCCTGGCGTATTTGCGGCAGGTGTGCCTGCGCGTATTGTCCGCTCATTGACAGCGGCAAGGACCGAGTGATAGGATCGTACAAGAATATACTTTAGTTTGGTAAATCACTAAAGCGAACAGAAAAGGGCGAGAACGAATGGCACGCGCATGGGAGCGACCAGTAGGGACGCGAGATTTCTTTGGGAGTGCAATGCGTCAACGCAATCAGATCATCCATGCCGTTCGCAATACTGCGAAGACGTTTGGTTACGGCGAAATTGAAACGCCGATGCTTGAGTATTCACGGACGTTTCAATTTGGACTTTTGCGAGATGATGAAGAACGGCTGTTTCGCACGTTTGATCCATCAGGCCACACGCTCGCGCTGCGGCCTGAAATGACGACGCCTGTCGCGCGTGTGGCGGCTACACTGCTTGCGCGCGAACCCTTGCCGCTGCGTCTGATGTATGCGGCAAAAACGTATCAGACGCCGACGCTGCGCGCGAAACAGACGATTGAAGCGACGCAGGCAGGGTTTGAGTGCATCGGCGATGAGGGGCTTGAGGCAGATGCGAGGTGATCGCGCTTGCTGTGCGCAGTCTGCAGGCGCTTGGCATCCAGACGTTTCGGATCGCGATTGGTCATACTGGATACGTGCAGGCGCTGTTTGAAAAAATACCTGAAACCCTTGCGCACAGTTTGCGCCAGGCGATGCTTGATAAGGACTGGGTGCAGTACGAAACAGAGTTGAAGTCTTATCAACGCGAGGCATGGTATGACGCTGTATTGTCGCTTCCGCGGGTGCGCGGAACGCGTGCGGCTCTTTTTCAAGCGCGAAACGCTGCGACCGATCCGGCAGGGCAGGCGTGTTTTGACGACCTGCTGGCGCTTTTTGACTTGCTTGAACTATACGGGGTGCTCGAGTGTGTGCATGTGGATATGGGACTCGTTCTCGATCACGATTATTATACGGGATTGGTATTTGAAGGGTATGCTGAACATTTGGGGCAGCCGATCTGTGTAGGTGGAAGATACGATAACCTTCTGGCAAGTTTTGATCGACCGTTACCCGCCACCGGCTGTGCACTATTTGTTGAACGTCTCATGCGCGTTGTCGCAGAGCCACAGGCAGAGGAAGGACTGGTTGTGGTGCGCTATGCAAAGGATGCGCGTCTGCCTGCCCTCTCGTTTGCAGAGTGGCTGAGGAAAAAAGGCGGAATCGTTCGCACTGAACGCGTGCGCCTGGATGCGATGGACGCAGATAAAGCGTCAGACAGAGCGCGTTTTGGCGGCAGCGCACGTGTGCTTGAGATAGGTGGGGCGCATGCGAGTGCGCATGGCGATCCGCATCTGCTTGCAGATTACCGCACATTTTTGAGGGAGGGAGGGGTTTGATGCTGACGGTCGCACTCGCAAAAGGACGCATTCTCGATGATACAATACAGCGTTTGCGAGCCGCCGGATTTTCGCCGCCGGAGGAGTTGCTTGGCACGCGCAAACTGGTGCTTGAAGATGAAGAGCACCCTTTGCGCTACTTGTTGGCAAAGCCGTCTGACGTGCCTGTGTATGTCGAACACGGCGCCGCGGATCTCGGGGTTGTGGGCAAGGACGTGCTCTATGAGACGCAGGCTGATGTCCATGAGTTGATCGATTTGCAGGATGGTCGCTGTCGCATTGTTGTGGCAGGCCAGTCAGGGCTTGACGTCAAGCGGGTGACGCGAGTCGCCACAAAATATCCGCGCTATGCGCAAGACTATTTTCGGACACTCGGCCGCCAGATCGAGATCATACCGCTGACTGGCAGCGTGGAACTGGCGCCGATCATCGGTCTATCAGACTGCATCGTGGACCTGGTTGAGACTGGGCGCACGCTGAAGGAAAATGGGTTGATTGAACTTGTGTCTCTGCATGACATTTCGACGCGTCTCATTGCCAATCGACGCAGCTATCAAGTTCGCGGAAGCGAAGTGGACGATGTCGTTTCGCGTATCCGCCGTTCGCTATGTGAAGGAAGTGTTGCGCGGTGATCGGTATCCTCGATTATGGTGTCGGGAATCTGTTTAGTGTAAAAAAGGCGTTTGACTATCTGGGCGAACCAGCTTTGATCGTGCAATCCCCGTCTGAGCTTGACGCATTGGATCGCCTGTTGATTCCTGGTGTTGGCGCGTTTGGCGATGCGATGGAATTGCTTCATGAGCGCGATCTCGTGACCGCGATTCAGGCGTTCGCCGCGTCAAACCGACCGCTTCTTGGCATCTGTCTTGGCATGCAGTTGCTCTTTGACGCAAGCACTGAGCACGGTGATCACGCGGGACTTGGACTCTTGCCAGGCCGCGTCGAGCGCATTCCAGGACCGCATAAAATTCCTCAGGTAGGATGGAACCAACTGACACCCACGCGTCGGCATCCACTCACCCGCTCACTCGAGGGCGAAGCCTATGCGTATTTTGTCCACAGTTACTATGTGCGCGTCGCAGATGATTCGATCCTTCTTGCAACAGCGGAATACGGTGTCGATGTACCGGCGATCGTTGCACAGAAGAACATTGTCGGCATGCAGTTTCATCCGGAAAAGAGTTCAAATACAGGTCTTAAACTTTTGAAACAGTTTGCCGTCTACCCGGATCAAAACCGTCTGGTGAGCGATGATACGAGGTCTAAAGCATCGGTGTAAGGGGAGAAAGAGCGTGTACATTTTGCCCGCGATTGACCTCCTTCAGGGGGATGCGGTTCGCCTCTATCAAGGCGATTACGCGCAGGTCACATCCTACGGTGACCCGCGCAAGCTTGCGAAAAGCTATAAAGAGAATGGTGCTACACATCTGCACATTGTTGATTTGGACGCGGCGCGCAGTGGCACTCGCACTGCGCAATCTGCAGCGTGCATCCGCGAGATTATCGAAGAAACAGATCTTCGCATTGAACTTGGTGGCGGCATTCGAACGGACGCAGATATCGAGTACTGGCTGAAGCTTGGCGTATGGCGGGTGATCCTTGGCACGGTTGCGGCACGGTCACCAGAAGTTGCGGGACGCTACCGCAAAACGTATGGAAACAGCGTCACGGTTGGAATCGACGCGCGCAACGGAAGGGTTGCGACAGGCGGATGGCTTGCGGAAGAAGCGCTTGAGGCAAACGCGCTCGCGACAACGCTGCGCGAACTTGGATTTGATGACTGCATCCATACGGACATCGCAAAAGACGGAACACTCGCTGGCGCCTCCCTGGAGCGCTCTTTGGAACTCGCCAGAGACTCGGGGTTGTCTGTGATCGTATCTGGCGGCGTTAAAGATCTGGATGATGTGAGACGGATCATGGCGTGCGCAGACGCGGGGATTGCGGGCGTGATCCTGGGAAAAGCGCTGCTCGACGGACGGCTGTCGCTGCGTGACGCAGTGAGTCTTAACAGCGGGGAGGTGTAAACGGCGCGTGATTACGAAGCGAATTATCCCGTGTTTTGATGTGCGGCATGGACGCGTGGTGAAGTTTCAGTCCTTTTTTGCGAATGAGCGAGATGCCGGAGATCCAGTCGTCCTTGCTAAAAGATATGATGAACAGGGTGCAGATGAACTTGTGATGCTCGACATTTCGGCAACTCACGAGGGAAGGCGGACGATGCTTGACATTGTGCGCGAGACGGCTGCCCAGGTTTTTATTCCTTTTACTGTCGGCGGCGGGATCGGATCGGTCGAAGAAGTTCGCGATGTCCTGCGGGCGGGGGCAGACAAAGTTTCGCTCAACTCGGCTGCAGTCAAAAACCCTGAATTGATCTCGGAGTCGGCGAAGCGTTTCGGGTCGCAGTGTGTCGTGATTGCGATTGACGCTAAACGGAGGGCGGATCAATCGTGGGATGTGCTCGTGAGTGGTGGCCGCAGCAACACGGGAAAGGATGCCGTCGCGTGGGCCAGGGAAGTGCAGGAGCGCGGTGCAGGAGAACTGCTTGTCACAAGTTTTGATGAGGACGGGCAACGCGACGGCTACGATTTGGCGCTTACCCGTGCGATTGCGGATGCAGTGAGCATTCCTGTCATCGCCTCTGGCGGCGCGGGGCGTGCAAATCATTTTTATGATGTATTCACAGAAGGCAAGGCCGATGCTGCGCTTGCCGCATCCATTTTTCATTTTTCGGAAACATCGATTCCGGAAGTTAAAAAACATCTTCGCGAAAGGGGGATTGCAGTTCGATGATAAACGTTGATTTTGAACTGGATCAGATCGGCTATGACCGTGACGGACTTGTTCCAGTGATCTTGCAGGATGCACAGACCAACGCGGTTCTGACACTTGCCTACGCGAATCGCGAGGCTGTCGCCCTGACGCTTGAGACGGGTGAGACGTGGCTTTACAGTCGTTCCCGAAAAACGCTCTGGAATAAAGGCGCGACATCTGGCAATCGCCAATCGATTGTTTCGATACATCGCGACTGTGATCAGGATGCACTTTTATATCGCGTCTTGCCAAGCGGACCAGCCTGCCACACAGGCTCTTACTCTTGTTTTGACGGTGTAATAAAGGAGCCGGCTTACAGCGTGCTCGCAGCGCTTGAGGCACTGATCGATCTGCGCTACAAGGAGCGGCCAGAAGGAGCGTACACGACCTATCTGTTTGAAAAGGGCATCGACAAGATTCTCAAAAAGCTTGGAGAAGAAACGTCTGAAGTCATTCTCGCCGCCAAAAATAACGATCCCTCAGAGATTCGTTATGAAGCGGCTGACTTGCTGTATCATCTGTTTGTCACGCTGAGACAAATGGGAATCCCGCTGTCAGATGTTCTTGAAGAACTGTCCACGCGTTACGAACGGCCACGTAAAAATGAGTAGATTCTAAGCGTTATTCTAAATTTTTTGAGTAACGAACAGGACCTTTTGTCGACATTTGACGAATACGAGTTTCGTATGATAGAGTGACCCAATGTGTTGGGTCATTCTAGTTTCTATGGAATAAGATTCTCATCGAAAGTCTGCGAAGCATGTGCTACCATAGTTCGTACAAGATAACAAGTTAGAGCGCGTGTATTTTTTGGGGATTTGTAGATGTCCGTCCCAGAAGGATTTAGGGATTGTGCGTGTTACGTAAGATGGGTGAGGTGAAAGCATGTCTACCATTTTATCTGTGGAACATTTAACAACAAGTTTTGGAACGGCGAGTGGCTATGTGCCAGCGATTGACGATGTCAGTTTTCACATTGACAAAGGTGAAACGCTTGGCATTGTGGGTGAGTCTGGTTGTGGGAAGAGCGTTACGTCGCTTTCGATCATGAAACTGCTTACGGCAAATGGTAAGATTCAATCCGGCAGCATCATGTTTGAAGACCGCGATCTCGTGAAACTGTCTGAGGCCGATATGCGCAAAGTGCGGGGAAATGACATCGCGATGATCTTTCAAGAGCCGATGACATCGCTCAATCCAGTGCACAAGATCGGCAAGCAGATCACCGAGTCACTGCGCATTCACAAGGGCATGCGCGGGCAAGCGGCGCGGGCGAGAGCGATCGAACTTCTCAATCTGGTCGGGATACCACGCGCTGCAGAGATTGTGGACGAATACCCACACCGTCTCTCCGGCGGTATGCGGCAACGCGTCATGATCGCGATTGCGATGGCGTGTGATCCAAAGTTGCTGATTGCGGACGAACCGACGACAGCGCTTGACGTGACCATTCAGGCGCAAATTCTTGACCTGATGAGAAAGCTGAAAGCAGAGCGCCAGATGGCCATGATGCTGATTACGCACGACCTTGGCGTCGTTGCGGAAATGTGTGATCGAGTCGTCGTCATGTATGCGGGAAAAGTCGTTGAACAAGGGAATGTACGCGATATTTTCCGCAATCCGACGCATCCTTATACAATTGGGCTTTTAAATTCGATTCCCAAGCTCGAAGAGCGTAAAGCGCGCCTTGACTCGATTCCGGGCGCCGTACCGAGCATTGAGAACATGCCGGCGGGTTGTCGCTTTGCGGCGCGCTGTGAGCATGCGACACAGCGGTGCGCAGATGCAGATCCAGGGTTGCGCGACGTAAGTAAGGACCATCAAGCACGCTGCGTGCTGGTCGGATAAGGAGGGCGTATCATCATGACGGATGCACAAACCGCGGAACAGACCAAAGCGGTTGCTGACGAGAACATGCCGCTGCTTGTCGTGCGTGATTTAAAAAAACACTTTCCGATAAAAAAGGGACTTATCCAGCGTACGGTCGGGCACGTTCGCGCGGTGGACGGCGTCAGCCTGAGCGTTGACAAGGGTGAGACGTTCGGTTTGGTAGGAGAGAGCGGTTGCGGCAAATCAACGACAGGGCGTTCGATTCTTCGCTTGATTGAGCCGACAGAGGGAGAAATTCTCTTTGAAGGCCGCGACATTCGCAAGATGGGTACGGCAGAGATGCGTCGCATGCGCCGCAAGATGCAGATCGTGTTTCAGGATCCATACGCATCGCTCAATCCGCGCTATACAGTGCGTCAGGTGCTCGAAGAACCGATGTTGATCCACAATCTCTACTCTTCTGCGGCAGAGCGCAAAAAACGTGTCAGCCAGTTGATGGAGACTGTGGGATTATCTCCTTCACGCATGGAGCGCTATCCACACGAGTTTTCTGGCGGTCAACGCCAGCGCATTGGCATCGCGCGCGCCCTCGCTGTGGATCCCAAACTGATCATCGCAGACGAACCCGTCTCGGCGCTTGACGTTTCTGTGCAGTCACAGGTGCTGAATCTGCTTGATGACCTGCAAAAAGAACTTGGGCTCGCCTATGTGTTTATCGCGCATGATCTGAGCGTCGTGAAGCATATCAGTGATCGCATCGGCGTTATGTATCTTGGTCGCATGGTGGAACTTTCTCCGGCGGATGATCTTTATTCCGACCCGCTTCACCCGTATTCGCAGGCGCTTCTTTCAGCGGTACCTGTTCCAGATCCTGAGGCAAAGCGCGAGCGGATCATTTTGCAAGGGGATCTACCAAGCCCCTCAAAGCCTCCGACTGGCTGTCCGTTTCACCCGCGCTGCAAAGACGCCAAAGACATTTGCAAAACGGCGGTACCGACGTGGGAAGAGATCCGTCCCAACCACTTTGTGGCATGCCATCTATACGCTTAAAGAGGACAGATTCAGAGAGGAGGAATGATCGTGGCAACCGTGATGGAAACGCAAAATGGCATTAAACAGACACTCGCCTACCCGCAAAAAAAACCGGCGCCGCGCATTTGGCGCTTGCTCAAAGCGTATCCTTTGGTTTTTTTGGGCGGGATTTTGGTTCTGGGACTCATCTTTGTCGCCGTATTTGCACCAGAATTGCAACACTTTAATCCAAACCAGCAGTTTCAAAATGGTCTCTCGGCCATGGGTGGGCCACTCCCTCCGAATTCTACCTTTGTGTTTGGCACGGATGATCTCGGGCGGGACATTTACAGCCGCGTGCTGTTTGGCGCCCGCGTATCGCTCGAAGTTGGCGTATTTTCCAGTATCATCAGCCTGTTCATCGGTACGTCGTTTGGCATCATCTCCGGTTATTTTGGGAAATTTGTAGATACGGTCATCATGCGTTTGACCGATATCATGCTTGCGTTTCCGCTGATCCTGTTTGTCGTGGCGCTCGTCGCGTCACTCGGGCAGAGCATCACCAACCTGTTTATCGCCATCGGCGTTCTCGGTTGGGCGGTCACGGCGCGCGTCGTGCGCGCGCAGGTTCTCTCTGTAAAAGAATATGAGTACGTGCAGGCTGCAAAGGCACTCGGTGCGTCAAACTGGCGGATTTTGACAAAAATCATCTTTCCGAACATCATACCGCCAGTGATTGTCTTGACGACGCTTTCAATCGGCAATAACATGTTGCTAGAGTCGACGCTCAGCTACCTTGGCATCGGCGTCGCGCCTCCGAATGCGAGTTGGGGAAACATGCTTGCAGAGGGGCAACAGGTTTTTCAGTACGCGCCGTGGCTCCTTTACTATCCGGGGCTTGCGCTTCTCTTGGCCGTTCTCGGCTTTAACCTCCTGGGGGATGGATTGCGCGAGGCGTTTAACCCGCGCCGCGTCCGCTAAGGAGATAGAGCAAATTTCTAGGCAATCATCATAGAGGGGGTAAATGCATGAAGATGAACAAAAAGACGCGCCTGCTTGGCGTCGTCGCTTCGGTTGCACTGCTCGGCACGGCGCTTGCTGGCTGCACACTCAACCGTCTGCAACATCGCAAGCGCCTACAACGCCTACGGCTCCTGCGACCACAGGTGCACAGCCGGTCTACGGCGGTACGCTTAACCTGGATCTGGCAGGCGCGTTTCCGCACCTTGACCCGGTCAAGGCGTACGATACGACATCGTATGAGGCGGTTTTACAGTTTTACAATCAGCTCGTGACGTACCAAGGCGCCTCGAACACGATCATCCCAAGCTTGGCTTCGCGCTACACGATCAGCCCGAACGGCAAGGTGTACACCTTCTACTTACGCAATGCGACATTCTGGAACGGACATCCTGTGACTGCGCAGAGCTTTATCACCGAGTTTGAGCGTGTGTTGAATCCTGCCAACAGCAGCGGTGGTCAAGGGTTTATCGATCCGATCATCGCAGGGTCAAACGCGTATTACAGCGGTCACGCGAAGACCATTTCTGGATTGAAATCGCTCAATGGCGGCAAGACGCTCCAGATCACTCTGATGCAGCGCGATCCAGTGTTCTTGTATGTGCTCGCCATGCCGTTTTTCTCAGCGGTTGATCCGTCCTATATTGCGGCGCACAGCGAGTCGTACATCGATCACAACCCGATGGGGACAGGCCCGTTCTATCTTGCGAGCTATCAGCCGAACCAACAGTGGGTCTTCAAGAAGAACCCGCATTACTTCCAAAAAGGCATTCCTTATCTGAACGAGATCGTGTTTACAAACAACTCGTCTCCTTCGGCGGAACTCCTGCACTATAAGCAAGGCTTGACGGGACTTCTCGGCTATAACATCGGCGGCAACGGCATTCCGTCGCAAGACTACCTGCCGATTATGATGAGCCCGACGTACAGCAAACAGGTGTATAAAGTGGTTCAAGTGGCCACTCAGTACATTGGTCTTAATTCCAAGTATGGCCCGACGGCAAACGTGAAAGTTCGCCGCGCGCTTGAGTATGCGATCAACAAGAACTATCTTGTCAAAGTGCTGGGTGGTCGCGCGCTTCCGGCGAACCAGATCATTCCGCCGAGCATGCCTTCTGGCTATGAGGCAAAACTTCCGGCGAATGCGACCTATTCGTACAACCCGGCGCTTGCAAAGAAACTTCTCGCGCAAGCGGGCTATCCACACGGCTTTACGACGACGATCTATTGCGACAACTCGAATCCTGACGATCTGCGGATCACCGAAGCGGTGCAGAGCATGTTGAAGGCAGTCGGGGTGACGGCAAATGTCAACCAATCGTCGTGGGGCACGTTCTTGACCAACAACGAGACGGGCAAACAGCCGATGTTTAACCTTGCGTGGGTTGAGGACTTCCCGGATCCGTCCGACTTCTTGAACACGCTGTTTAACTCGAACCAACGACCAGTCAACAACTCGACGATGTACTCAAACCCAACGGTTGACAAACTGCTCAATACAGCAGCCAACATGCCGGCGGGAACTGCGCGCGACAATCTTTACAAGCAGGCGCAAAACATCATCATGTCGCAGGCTGCCTGGATTCCATACGCGTACCCAGTCTTTACAGCGGCTGTCCAGCCTTGGCTAAAAGGGTACTACCTAAACCCGAACCAGGTCGACCCACTGCAGTATGTTTGGATCGCGAAGCACTAAGATTTCCAGCTGGGTTTCAGTGTCAATCGACGCTGAAACCCAGCTTTTAAGGAGGTAGGGATTGCCGTGATTTCGTATATCATTCGCCGTCTCGGTGGATCGGTCATTGTTCTTTTTGGAATTGCACTCATTACCTTTATTCTCGCATATGCCGTTCCGTCTGATCCCGCGCGCATGATCCTCGGACAGCACGCCACTGTTGCACAGGTGGATGCGCTGCGCAAACAGATGGGACTTGATGAACCGTTTATTCAACAATTCGGAAATTATCTCTTGAACATTATACACGGCAATCTCGGGTGGTCTTACCTGCAGAATCTGCCTGTCGCCACACTGATTGGCCAGCGGCTTCCTGCAACGTTTCAACTCGCGTTGGTCGCTTGGCTTATGGAACTCATTATTGGTTTGCCAATCGGTGTCTTTATGGCCCTGAAAGATCGCAAGATGACCGATCATGTTTTTAACCTGATCAGCCTGATCGGCATCAGTTTGCCAACGTTCTTTGTTGGACTTGAGCTGATGTATTGGGTGGCGTATCGCGCAAACCTCTTTCCGGTGGGCGGTACAGGCGGATTGATGTACGTCATTCTCCCTGGACTCACGTATGGCATTACCGGCGCGGCCTATTATTCGCGACTTCTCAAGTCGAGTATGGTGGATGTGCTCAACTCTGACTACATTCGCACAGCGAGAGCAAAGGGCGCAGCGCCGCTGCGCGTAATTATGGGCCACGCGTTTCGCAACGCGATCATTCCGGTAATCACGTATGGCGCGACGGATATTGGTGCTCTTTTTGGCGGAATTGTCGTTATTGAGGACGTTTTCGGTTACTCAGGGATTGGGCAGATGGCCGTACAGGCAATCAGCAACCTTGATACGCCTATCATCATGGGGACTGTGCTGTTTGCTGCCGTGTTTGTTGTCGCGTTTAACTTTATCGTTGATCTTCTTTATGGATTGATCGACCCGCGCATCACGTATTGAGTTTTTGTGCCAAAGCAAAAAACCCCTCTGTGCATGTTCTGCACGGAGGGGCTTTTTGCTGCTTGAAGGTGCACATCAAATTTCTGAAGGAGCTTCAATGCCAAGCCATGTCAAAGCGTGCAAAAGCGCGATGCGAACGGCGTCTGTGAGTGCGAGGCGAAGCGCCTTGAGATTGCCTTCAGCCGTGAGGATGGGGCAGTCGTGATAAAAGCGATTGAAAGCTTGTGCAATATCGAGTGCGTGTTTTGCCACGAGAGAAGGGTCGCGTTCCTCGATCGCGCGTAAGCGCACGGTTTCAATGCCTTGAAGCGTAAGCGTGAGGTACCATGTGGCGTCGTCAATCGCGTCATCCGCACGACATTGCGATGTGACCCACGTCTTTACAGAAGGTCCAACTGAAAGCGCGTTTGCCTTGCGCAGTATGGAGCAAGTCCGTGCGTGCGCGTACTGTACGTAGGGTCCTGTTTCTCCGTCAAACGCAAGCGCCGTATCCATTGTGAAGTCGATATCGTGGAGCCGATAGGTCTTTAGATCATTGAAGATCACGGCGCCAACTCCGACTGCGCGAGCCACCCCATCCGGGTTTTGCAGGTGTGGATTTTTTTCTTCAATAATTGCCCGCGCGCGGGCAATCGCTTCATCCAAAACGTCTTGCAGGCGTACAATCTGTCCTTTGCGCGTCGACATTTTCTTGCCGCCCATGCGCATCAAGCCAAACGCAATATGTTCGCACGCGTTTGCAAAGGTATATCCCATTTTTCGAAGAACGGCAAAGACCTGTTGAAAGTGAAGTCGCTGCTCGCCGCCGACCACATAGAGAAGATGATCAGCGTGAAAATGACGGGCGCGATACAGTGCCGCCGCCAAGTCGCGCGTTGGGTATAGTGTCGCTCCGTCTGAGCGGCGGATCAGACAGGGCGGCATCGCGTCGCCAAGCTTGACCACTTCGGCGCCATCGCTCTCTTCGAGCAATCCCTTTTCACGCAACTCGGTGACGACCGCATCCATCTTGTCATTGTAGAAGCTTTCTCCTAAATTAAAATCAAATGTTGTACCTAGCAATTGATACGTTTTCTCAAACTCACGCATGCTCACTTCAATCATATAGCGCCAGAGTGCCAGATCTTCTTCACTGCCATCTTCTAGTCGCTTGAACGCGGCGCGCGCTTCGTTATCAAGTTCCGGATGTAACTTCGCTTCTTCGTGGAACTGTACGTAGAGTCGATTCAACTCGGTGATCGGATTGGCGTTTACCGTGGCTTCGTCCCCGTATTTGCGATACGCGACGATGATCTTGCCAAACTGCGTTCCCCAGTCGCCCAGATGGTTGATGCGGATGGTTTTGTATCCAGATGTTTCAAACAAGTTGGCCAAGGCCGTGCCGATCACCGTTGAACGGAGATGCCCCATGGAAAAAGGCTTTGCGATGTTAGGCGAAGAGAGATCGATCGCAACGGTTTGTCCTGCACCGTGCGTATCGTTGTAGACACCTTCACCCGAGTGTAAATGCGCGAGCGTATCGGTTGTGATCGCTTGCCGCTTCAAGCGCATGTTGAGATAGCCGCCTGTCGCTTCTGCGTGTTCGACAATCGAGCACGCTTCCAGTTCTTTTGCAAGAGCCGCAGCGATCACGGGTGGAGCCTGTCGCATCGTCTTGGCCAGTTTAAAACAGGGCAGCGCGAGGTCACCGAGTGTTCGGTCCGGTGGAATCTCGATCAAGCCTGCAAGTTCGTTTGTATCCCATCCCGTCTGTGCGGCAAAATGAGATGCGATCTGAAGTTTGTAACGTTGCAACACCATAACGTCCTCTCTACGTACGACAGCATTTCTTGACATTATAACCGAGTCTTTGCGGGGGCGGCAATTTTCCCCTGTATGACAGTCGACTTTTTGCTGTGCTATACTTATTTTCGTAGATCGACTCCCATCACGCCACTGAGGAGGTTGCTTCATGGAAGGTCGGGAGAAAGGAAAAAAAGTTGTACCGTTTATGGCGGATGCAGCATTCTTTTTTGAGCGGGGCGTGCGGTTTCTCAATCGCCACGATTTGTCGCGCGCGCTTCGATCGTTTCAGCGCGCCGTCGACTGTGAGCCGAGAAACGCTGTAAATCACTGCAATCTAGCGGGTGTACTCTCGGAGCTTGGTGATTTTGAAAAATCAAACGAGATCTTGCAAGGTGTGATCGAATCGATCGCTCCGGACATGAGCGAGTGTTACTTTTATATGGCAAACAATTACGCCAATCTAGGGCTATACGAGCTTGCAGAAGAGCATGTCGTCAAGTATCTCGAAGAAGACCCCTCGGGTGAGTTTGCGCCGGATGCGGATGAGATGCTCGACGTATTGATCCACGAGTTTGGCGGCGGCGAGATCCTGCGCGAGCGCCGTCGTTTGCAGCAAGAAACGACGCGGGAGAAGGATCTCGCCCGCACGTTGTTGGAGGAAGGGAAGTTTCACGAGGCGAGTGAGCTGCTGGAACAGGAGATTGCCCGCCAGGATGATGCGATTGCGGCACGGAACAATCTCGCGTTGGCACGCTACTATCTCGGGCAGATGGACTGTGCGATCGCGCTTTCTGAAGAGGTGCTCAAACGGGACCCTGCGAATGTTCACGCGCTTTGCAATCTGGTGGTTTTTTATCGGCACTGTGGTCAGGATGAAGCCTATCGAACGCTTCTTGACTTTTTAAAAAAACTTGTGCCGCTCCAGTTTGATCAAGGGTACAAACTCGCGACGACACTTGGCATTCTCGGGGAACATCAAGCGGCGTACCGTATCTTTTTGCAATTGATTCAATACGGGGACAGGCATGATCCAACGCTTTATTTTGCGCTGGCGGCGGCGAGTGCAAACCTTGGGCGGATCAAGCGCGCCAGACAGTGGCTGCTAGAGGTACAGGCACTGGACCCAGAGTCGGACATCGCGGAGTACTATCTGGGTGAAATGGATCGCGTAGTGGATTCGCGCGGGAAGTTTTTCATGAGCTACACATATCAGCTTCCGTTTCACTTGCGCAACAGCGGGGCGGCTGGTCTGCTCCAACAAAAAGGCGCGACGCAAGTCGTTCACTGGGCAAAGGACCCAAGCGTCCGCTCGTCGCTTTACTTTGCGCTTTATCGCGGGCCATACTCAACAAAACGCGAGGCGCTTCAAGCGTTTGCGGTACTCGGAGATCGCGAGACGACGCATATTTTAAAGGAATTTGTCAAAGACACAGGCCAGTCACAGGACATTATTTGGAATGGGCTCTTTGTGCTGCAGCGGATCGGGATTCATGAGACGATTCCAGCCTATCTTCAAGGGGAGTTGCAAGATGTCAGCCTTCCCATGCAGGATGAGCGCCTGCTTTTATGGAACAAGTTGTTGCTCTCGATCCTAAAGGATGTGCACCAGCAGATGGCGGTGCGCGATCAAGAATTGACCCATGTCGCCACAGAACTCTGGCTGCGCTATGTGCAGGCGGTTTATACGGATCTTCCGCGCATTGTCAAACGCAGCGTTTGGTCGGCGGCACTCGATTACGTGACGCGAAGATATTCGGGACGCACAGAACCGCAGGCGGTCGTCGCGGCGCGCTACGAGGTTTCCGTGAAGGCGCTTGCCAAGGCGGCGCATGCGATCATGATTACACTCTAATTGAAACACTCATGAGAAAATGGACTTGCGCGAAACGAATGAGAGATGCGCGCGGGAGGCGAACGTGGAAGACTTTTTTATTGTCGGCACAGCCGGCCACATCGATCACGGGAAAACGACGCTTGTTGCGGCGCTTACGGGTGTGGATACGGATCGTATGAAAGAAGAGAAGGAGAGGGGCATCTCGATTGATTTGGGATTCGCCCCTTTTCGCTTGCCAAGCGGAAAGCGTATCGGCATCGTCGATGTGCCAGGCCATGAACGTTTCATCCGCAACATGCTGGCGGGAGCCGGCGGTATGGATGTGATTCTGCTTATTGTGGATGCGCGCGAAGGAGTGATGCCGCAAACGCGTGAGCACCTCGCGATCCTGAGCCTTTTGTCGGTCACGGCGGGAATTGTCGTGTTTACGAAAAAAGATTTGGTCGATGAGGAGTGGCTGGCACTTGTCAAAGAGGAAACGGCGAGCGAACTAAAGGGGACGTTTCTCGCCGACGCGCCCTTTCTCGCCGTCTCTGCCAAGACGGGAGATGGCATTGAAGCGTTAAAGAACGAGATTGAGGAGCAGTTAAAGATCGCCCGCCCGCGACCGCGAGAGGGCGCATTTCGCATGCCGATCGATCGCATCTTCTCTGTACCAGGCATCGGAACGGTGGTGACTGGCACGGTGTGGCGCGGAAGTGTTGCGATCGGTGACACGCTGAGCGTCTATCCCGCAGGGGAGCGCGTGCGCGTGCGCAGTGTTGAAGTGCATGGGCAGTCGGCAGATCGCGCCTTTGCGGGACAGCGCGCGGCCGTTTCACTGACGGGTGGCAAGCTTGAACTGGCGCGCGGGATGACCCTGGCGGTTTACGAAGGATACGAATCGACCCGACTGCTTGATGTGCGCATTCAGATGCTACGTGACTGCGACCGACCGCTTGAGCACAGGCAGCGCGTCCGCGTCTACGCAGGGACGGCGGAGCTTCTCGGGCGTGTGCTCATGCTTGGTACGCAGAGTCTGCAAGCGGGCGAAGAAGGTCTCGCGCAGATCGCGCTCGAACAGGATGCGATCTTTGAGGTGCGCGATCACTTTGTTTTGCGATCTTATTCGCCGATGCATACGATGGGCGGGGGTGTCGTCATCGATCCGCATCCACCTCGACTGCACCGCCGCCACAGCGAGCTTGTCCGCGACCGATTGCTAAAAAAAGAACAAGGTAGCCCTGAAGAGCGTGTGCTTGACTCGCTGTCACAAAGGCCGATGGTGCAGGCAGTCGATGATCTTTCCGCATTACTTGGACTTGGTAAAGATGAGATCGAGCAGGCGATCGAGACGTTGCGGGGCGAGAATCTGCTTCTCACGACATCGGGGTTTTTATTGCCGCGAGCGTATCTGGCTGATTGTGTGACACACGCAAAACGCGCGCTTGAAACGTATTTTGAGCGAAACAAATACGACGTGTTTGCGCCAAAATCGCTGTTGCTACAGATGCTGCGAGAGCGAGGACTCGACACCCGCTTTGCCGAGGATGTATTTCTTCTGATGAGTGAGATGGGCGTCTTTACGCTTGAGGGCGAGCGAGTTCGCACGGATCGGGAGATAGCCTTGCAACCTTCTGAGCGTGAAATTTATGAGCGACTCCTAGACACGCTGCACACCTCCGCTTTTGCGCCACCTTCCATACATGAACTTGAAACGCGTGAGAAAAATCGCGACCGGGTTGTCAAAAACATGATGCACCTTTTAGAACAAGAAGGTAAAATCAGCATCATCAGTCCCGATCTGGTCTTGAGCACGGCAGCGCTGCGCGAGGCGGACCGTTTGGCGCGCGAACTGTCTGAGGAGCACGGTTCCTTCACAATGGCGCAGTTTCGCGATGCAATCGGAAGCAGCCGCAAGTTTGCGCTTGCGATTCTCGAGTATTTTGATCGACAAAAGCGCACAAAAAGAGTGGGTGACGTGCGAACGTACCTCAAGGAAACGGTGCAAGGCAGTTTTGATTGATGAGATATAGACAGAAACGCAGTGAGAGGCGTCGGTCATTGCAATGCGCTCACCTGCGGATGGAGAGGATGACATTGCGTGACGTATAGCGTGCCTTATCACGATGGTCCCGTATACGGTGTTGTGAACGTGCCTGGATCGAAGTCAATCACCAATCGGGCGCTTGTGCTCGCGGCGCTCGCAAATGGTCCGACGCGTTTGAATCATGCCTTATTTAGTGATGACAGCCGCATACTCATGACGGCACTGAGCGCCGTGGGGTATGCCGTGATTCCTGATGAGGTGAATTCGGCAGTAGAGGTGATTGGCGCGCAGATCGAGCCGCTGCAACAGCGAGCCGAGCATGATCTGTTCGTCGGTAATTCGGGGACGAGCGCGCGATTCCTAACTGCTCTGCTGGCACTTGGCCAAGGTGTATACCGTTTGGACGGCGTTGCGCGGATGCGTGAACGGCCGCTTGGCGATCTGCTTGCGACGCTTCGCGTCATGGGCGTCGACGTGCGCGATCTGTTGGGGACGGGGTGTCCGCCGATTGAAATTCGTGGTGCGGGCCTGCCGGGTGGGACCGTTTCGATTCGCGGGGATGAAAGCAGCCAGTTTGTTTCGGCGCTGCTCATGGCGGCGCCCTATGCAAAAAATCCAATGCGCATCGAGATCCTTGGTGAACTGGTCTCGGAACCCTATGTAGAGATGACGCGGTCCATGATGGCGGCATTCGGGGTTCAGGTGGTTCGCCGCGGGAATGTGTTTGAGGTTCCGCTTGGCGCGTATCATGCAAATGCGGTCTACGACATTGAGCCTGACGCATCTGGGGCGAGTTATTTTATGGCGGCGGCGGCGCTTTGCGGCGGTGAGGTCACGCTTTCTGGATTGACGAGAGAGTCGCTTCAGGGCGATGTCGCGTTTGCCGATGTCCTTTTGCAGATGGGGTGCGCGGTGTCATTCTCCGCTGAAGGGATCACCATTGCGCGAGGTGAAGAATCGCTTCGCGGTGTCGATGTTGATCTGTTTCATCTTTCTGACACTGTGCCGACGCTTGCGGCGATCGCTCCGTTTGCATCGTCGCCTGTCACCATTCGCAATGTCGCAAACATACGACTCAAAGAGACGGACCGCATCGCGGCTTGTGTCGCAGAATTGCGCGCGTTTGGTGTCGAGGTAGAAGAATTTGCGGATGGGATGCGCATTTTTCCTTGTGCCAACCTTCGCGAAGACGTTTCTGTCAAAACGTATGATGATCACCGTATGGCGATGGCGTTCAGTCTGCTCGGGATGCGCGTTCGCGGCACAAAGATTCTCGATCCGATGTGTGTTTCAAAAACGTTTCCGACCTATTATGAACATTTCGAGAAGCTTCTTGATATTTCGTAGATGCAACGGTAACCGAAACTTTATCCTCGTGTAACGGCTTTGCAATCTCGATCGTTTATGATGATCTTGTAACACATTTGACCCCCTTTTGATGATTGTCTTTGCGTGACGTGGGCATCTGCCCGGCGTTGCGTCTTTTTTTTTGTCTTCATGGTACAATGCAATCACTATGGTGCGCGTGCTTAGGGTGCTAGGAGGTCATGTATGCGAAAAGCGGTAGGTATTGATCTTGGCGGTACATTTATGAAGGGGGCAGTCGTCGCAGAGGGCGGGGAAATCCTTGTAAAAGACGAGATTCCCACGCGAGCGGAGGAAGGCGCGGAACGCGTTCTTGAGCGACTCTCAGTGATGATTCGCGAGCTTGCGACACGGGTGCAGGTTCCACTATCGGATCTTGCCGGGATCGGTGTCACAATTCCTGGATTTCTTGATCGAAAGACAGGGGTCGCAGAAGAAGTGGTTAACATGGGTTGGCGCGACGTCCCAGTCAGCCGGCTGCTGGGGGCGTCGCTCAAGTTGCCGATTCGATTAGAGAACGACGCAAATGCGGCTGCGTTTGGTGAGGCGATTGCAGGTGCGGGAAAAGGTTATACGAACGTTTTGTGTGTCACACTCGGCACAGGTGTCGGCGGCGGGATTGTGCTTGATCGTCACATTCTTCACGGTCACAGTGACATGGCGGGTGAAATTGGACATATTGTGCTTGATCCGGAAGGTGCACTGTGTAACTGTGGACATCGCGGTTGTCTTGAGACCACCTCGTCTGCGACAGGTGTTGTGCGCATGGCCAAGGAGGCAGTCGCGTCAGGTTTGGAGACAACGCTTGCCCAGTGTGCAGAGATCACCGCGCAGGATGTTTTTTCTGCGGCGGCGCGCGGCGATGAGGCGGCATCTCATGTGGTGGCGCGCGCGATCGAGCGTCTGGGACAGGGACTGGCAATTGCCGCGAATCTCTTGAATCCGGACATCATTGTAGTCGGCGGCGGGATGTCGCGCGCCGGTAACGCGCTTTTTCATCCGCTGCAGCACGCATTTTCACGCTATGCGCTTACCCGTGTGCGCCGCGTGGTTCAGGTGGTTCCTGCAACGCTTGGCAATGACGCGGGCGTCGTTGGTGTCGCACACCTCGCGTTTGAGTAAGCTTAGGAGTGACGGCTAAATTTGAAGGATAAGGGGGTGACGACGTGGCGCTGCCTGTTCGCATGCTGATCATCACAGGGATGTCTGGTGCAGGAAAAACGCTCGCGGTGCAAAGCCTTGAGGATCTAGGATTCTTTTGTGTAGACAATTTACCGCCAGCACTGATCCGCAAGTTTAGCGAGCTGCTCTTGCACTCTGCGAATGCGGTGCGACGCGTCGCACTCGTTTGTGATCTGCGCGGAGGAGCTTTTTTTGATCAATTGTTCGATTCATTGACAGAACTTGAAGAACACGAGATTGAGTACCAGATCCTCTATCTTGAAGCGGATGATGAGACGCTGGTTCGTCGCTACAAAGCATCCCGGCGCAAACACCCGCTTTCCGCAAACGGGCGACTGGTTGACGGGATCAGCAGGGAACGAGAGTTGCTTAAAGAGGTTCGCGAACGCGCGCATGTCATTCTTAACACGAGTCGCCTGCGGCCACTTGAGTTGAAGGAATTGCTCACAGAGAAGTTTCGCGCAGGCGGGGATGATCCGGTTTTTTCCGTGAACGTCATCTCTTTTGGCTTTAAATACGGACTGCCGATTGATGCAGATCTGGTGTTTGACGTGCGCTTTTTGCCAAACCCTTACTATGTTGAGGCGCTTCGTCCGCGCACGGGACAAGATCCGGAAGTGTACGATTATATCATGGGGTTCCAGCAGACGGAGGAGTTTGTCAGGCGCTGGTTTGAGATGATCGATTTTTTGCTGCCACAGTACGAGAACGAGGGCAAGTCACAGATCATCGTCGGCATCGGATGCACAGGCGGGCGTCACCGTTCGGTTGCGCTTGCAGAGCGGCTGCGCGAACACTTGCAGGCACATCACGCCGTCTCAGTGACACATCGCGATGTGGGTAAGGACGGTGAGCGATGAGCGGACGTATCGTAAAGTACGCGTGGATCATTGTCGCATTCGGCGCAGGACTCTTGATCACAAACCTCACCTCTCCCTACGTCGCGTTGAAATGGTGGTTCATCGGACTTTTTTGTGTACTGCTCGGCTTGTTTTCACTGATTCTCGTATTTGTGCGACAGCGCGCGCGCGAACGCTATGCGGCGCTTGTGTTCGAGCGCCGTCCGCGTGTTGTCGTGATTGGCGGAGGAACGGGGCAGCCTGTGCTTTTGCGCGGACTAAAGAACCAGGGTGCTGAGATTACCGCGATTGTAACAGTCGGGGATGACGGCGGAAGTTCTGGTCGCCTGCGCACGGAGTTTGACATGCCCCCGCCAGGAGACATTCGCAATTGTCTGGTTGCGCTCGCTGACACAGAGCCACTGCTTGAAGAACTTTTGCAACACCGTTTTAAAGAAGGATCTGTCCTGACGGGGCACAGTTTCGGAAATTTATTTCTCGCTGCGATGACAAGCATCACGGGTGACTTTGAGACGGCCGTCAAAGAAACGAGCCGCGTTTTGGCAGTGCGCGGGCGCGTATTGCCTGCGGCCACACAAGAAATCACCCTCCGTGCAACCTATACAGACGGCACGACGGTAGTCGGTGAGTCGGCGATTCCAAGACAGGGAAAAACGATCGAACGGATCGAAATCGCGCCAGCCGATGTCTTGGCGCTTCCTGACGCGCTGGCTGCGATACGCGAAGCGGACGCGATCGTGATTGGGCCGGGAAGCCTTTATACGAGTGTGCTCCCTAATCTGCTTGTCCCAGGCATTGCTGACGCTGTGCGTGAGTCGGCTGGCAAGGTGATGTATGTTTGTAATGTGATGACGCAACCGGGGGAGACGGATGGATTTACGGCGTCGCAGCACGTTGAAGCCATTTATCGCCACGTTGGTCCGCGTTTTTTTGATATGATCATTGTAAACTCCGCCTCAGTCCCTGCGGAGATGAGTGATCAGTACGGCATTCGCGGCGCGCATGCGGTCGTTGCTGATGTGGAGAAACTGCACGCATTAGGGCTTACGGTGATTGCGCGGAATTTTTTGCACAATGCCTCGTATGTCCGGCATGATCCAGATCTGATTGCGCAACAAGTGCTCGCTTTGATTGGACGGGAACATCGGCGCTAGTAAAGGAGGATGGTCATGTCGTTTGCGGCGCGCACGAAAAAGGAACTGACGCACATCGTCACGAAACCGTGTTGTGAACGTGCGGAGTTGACTGCATTGATTCAGCAATGCGGCGCGATCCGTGAGGGGGCCATGCTCGATCTCTCGACGGAGAATGCGGCAATCGCGCGTCGGATCTACTCGCTTTTAAAGACGCACACATCTGTAGCGCTTGAGGTCATCGTTCAGAAAAAAATGAGACTAAAAAAGAACAACGTCTACATCGTCCGTATTCGACGAGATCGAATCGCCGTCTTAACTTCGCTTGGATTGGCGGAAGATACGCTGCAAACGACGATTCCGCCATCTGCGATCGCGCGCGACTGTTGCAAGCGCGCCTATCTGCGTGGTGCGTTCATGGCGAGTGGATCGGTCAATGATCCGGACAGCAATTCATATCACTTGGAAGTGGCTGCACACACAGAGCGCCAGGCGCACGCGATTCTTGAACTGATGAATAGTTATCATTTTCATGCAAAAACAGCGGCGCGCAAAAAAGAATTTCTGGTTTATATTAAGGAAGGCGAGAAGATCGTCGAGTTTTTAGGATTGATCGGTGCGCATCAGGCGCTACTCCATTTTGAGGATGTCCGTGTTGTAAAAGGGATGCGCAATCAGGTGAATCGGCTTGTCAACTGCGAGACGGCCAACCTGAACAAGACGATCATGGCCGCCGTGCGGCAACTCGAAAACATTCGACTGATCGAGGAAGAGCGAGGACTTCACACACTGACGCCAAAGCTGCGCGTTGTCGCTGAGATGCGATTGCGCCATCCAGAAATCACTCTGCTTGAGCTTGCTGAATTGTTGCCGGAACGCGTAAGCAAGTCGGGGTTGAATCACCGATTGCGCAAACTTGATGAAATTGCCCAACGAATCCGTGCAGAATGTGGGATTTCTGATAATGACCGTTTCGCGCATAGTCACACCGCCACGGATTTGGTATAATGTGATAAATCATGGATGGACTGTAACATTGAATGAAGCGCGGTTGACGACACAGGGTTATTGGGGGAACTGAAGATGGCAGAACGTACGGTACAGGTCAATTTGCGTGCGGGACTTCAAGCGCGCCCTGCGGCTCAATTTGTGCAGGAGGCAAACCGCTTTAGCAGTGATGTGTTTCTTGACAAGGACGGCAAGTCGGTCAATGCCAAAAGCATCATGGGCGTCATGTCGCTTGTGATTCCAAAAGGGGCGACGGTCACCCTTCGCGCATCGGGAAGCGACGCTGAGCAGGCAGTCGAGCGCTTGGCGGTACTCGTTGGTAGCGAAGAGTAGTCTTTTTCAAAATGGCAGTTTAACATGAACATAAAATGAAGGGAATCCCTGGAGCAGGGGTTCTTTTTTTATCAAACAACGGCTAGTCCTGTCTTATATAGAGAGAAATGGCAAGGCTGCTGTGTGTTTGCAGGTGCCAGTGTATCTAGTTTCTCCATACAATGGAGCAAGGTAAAATGCGATGGCGGTGAACGTTATGAACGAAAAAAAACACGACGTCATTCACGATATCATTCTGCTTTTTACAGGTATTGTACTTTTTTTGTTTTTCTATCTGTTGCCAACGTAAGGCGGAGGGAATCCATGATGAGAGAGAAGGATCGGGCCCGTTCTGCTTCGTCTGAAGAAAAAAACGCCAGAGCCCGCGTGGGTGAAAAGAACGCGTGAAGTAGCTGGTGTTGCTTCAATCATAGGGATTCTTGCAGTGACGGTATTTGCGTTTGACCATTTAAAACCGTGGTGGAGAGAAACGGTCGAAGATGCACGTGAGCGTGAGAGTGAGAGGAAATCCGTCATGTGAAAACGAGCTTGCTTCAACTGACAAAAAGAGAATTAGCCATCTTGGCGGGTGTTTTGCTCGCGACAGGATACGTGAACATAGGGTCAGTCAATATCACTTCAAGAGAGTTTCATTTTGATTTGCGTGGGCCGATATTTTGGCGATTGACAAGTGGGTACCCTCCTCTGCTGCACCGTCCGGGATCAGAGTTTTATGTTCAACTTGAAGCGTACATGGCGCTTCTTCTTTTTGCAGGTGATGCGTATGTCGATGGAATCACCGTGGGGTCCTCTGCGCTCTTTTTTCGCATTCGCTCCCCGCTGTTCGAGTGGAAACGATTATCAACGGAGCGCTCGATCCGACATCTAAGTACAGAGAAAGCTGTACTCGCACTTATGAACTTTGCGATAGGGGTGCAGCTTTTCTTTCGGAGATTGCCTTTTGTCATCACGGCGGTCAGTTTTCCGCAAGGCAAGGAGATTCGTTTTGTCACGACCGCTAACACCATTCAGCGTGTTGAACGCAAATTGCCGAGTAAATTTACATTCCCAGAGCAGACAAAATCAACACATGCACTCAATAAATTGCTAGGTATTTTGTTGATGTTTCAAATTTTGCGCATTTATACCGTCTCCATGGGGCGCGGAGGTGAATTGGCATTTTCGATTGGCGGTTCAATATTTCAATTTAGCAGACATTTTATCTCTTGAATGAAAGAGGGAGCGATACGGGAGTGTTTTAATAAAACAGCACAAAAACGCCTGCACCCTCTCAGATGGAGGAGCCTGTTGGTGCACTCTCATACGTGATGAAATGCTACAATCCTGCATGGTCAAATGCGCGCGCTAAGGGTAGGATCAATCTACAAACCGTTGCGAGGAGGAGTAGCGTGGAACATCTTTTGCCTTTGACATCGCATGCAAATTTGGCATTTCGGAGTGATGAGCAATACTTTGAGATGTTGACACGGGTCATTTTTCTGACAGGATTTAGTGCCCACGTTGTGAACAAACGTTGGTCGGCGTTTCGGACTGCATTCGACTTTTTTGCGCTTGACGCGGTAGCTTCCTATGATGATGAACGATTTGAGCAACTTCTTTCGATCCAGTCGGGAATTGTGCGCAATGCCCGAAAAGTGAAAGCGACGATTGAGAATGCGAAACGGTGTATCGCGCTTCGAAATCACTACGGAAGTCTCCACGCGTTTTTTTCAGACGCGCTCTGCTTGGATGGCGAGGGGGCCGTAAAGGTTTTTGCTCGCACCTTCGCTCAAATGGGAGAGAGTGCGGCGCTTGTTTTTTATCACATGCTGGAGCGCGAAGCATGAAGCCCCTTTCATTGTAATTGCGCTACTTTCTAAAACGATTGTAAGGGTTGCGCAGCCATAGTATGATTGATTCACAATGTTGGCAGAATCGGGTGGTTTGCCTGAAGTTCATTCCTTTGCGCGTAAATATGAGTCTCGCATCTGTGCGCATTCTATTCTTTTCCCTTTTAGGGGTTTATGCACTTTTACCTGTGAGAGACACGTTTGCACAACGTGTTCCGCTCAACATGGCGAATTCCTCTACAGAGATCTTGCGGCTGCAGACGGACACGCCACGGTATGGTTCAATGGTTCGCAACTCCAATCAGAAACACTCCTCTTTGTATGCTTTTGGAACAGTACCGACGACCGCGAATGCGCAAGTTCTCGTTGTCGCTGTGCAATTCGCGGGGCAAAAGGCTACCACGCCACTCTCGCGAGTGGCCCATACATATTTTTCTTCATCTAACTCTGTCGCTGCCTATTTTCGCAGTGTTTCCTATGGACAGTTTAAAATGAAAGGCAATGTTGTAGGCGCTCAGGGTAAGTCGTCTCAGTGGATGACTCTTCCTCACACGGAGGCGTATTACGCAAACAAGGATAATGGGTCAGGTGGCCCGTTTCCGACCAATGATGACGGAATTGTAAGTGATGTGATTGCGCAATTGGTGAAGGCGCAATTTAATTTCAGTCCGTATGTCTACCAGGGGACCATTTCGTACCTGGCGATTGTCTACAGCGGCTATGGAGCGGATGTCGATCCAACAGATGCTGGATTGATCTGGCCAGTAGAAAGCACACTGGATACGTCAATCTCAGTTCCTGTGTACGCTTCAAGTCCTGTATCTGCCAAGGTGAGCACGTATGATTTGGCGCCGGAACTCGCAGATCCCGGTGGATCGCCCTCATCGATAGGCGTTTACGCGCACGAGTTTGGACATATGTTGGGGCTGGATGATCTCTATGACACGTCGGGAAGCGCGAACGCAGGGGTTGGCGACGGTCCGTTTAGTTTGATGGGAACGGGCAATTGGAATGGCAATCCTTCAGGATCATCGCCATCTTTCCTCGATCCGTACAGTCTCTTATTTCTTGGTTGGGTTCAACCGAAGATTTTGAATCACAGTGTGACTGGAAATGTGCTCTTGCCGATAGAAAAGTCTCCTTCTATCGACTTGATTCCTGCGCCGCAGCGGCAAAAGGAGTATTTGCTTTTGGATAATGTTGAGCCGATCGGCTATGATGCGGCGCTGCCAAATCAAGGACTCCTGATTTGGCATGTGGATGCGAGCCAAGTCAACCCAAACAGCCCGGACTGGCTGAACAATGTGTTGAACACGCCTTCTCAAAACGTCACAAAACACGATGATTTGGCGATTGTCGGTGCGTCCGGAAAAAACGATCTGCTGGCACCTGCAAACAGTGGGGTTTCGTATGATGATGCGTATCCCAGCATGACTGGCAATAATAAATTAACAGCTTCGAGCCAACCGTCAAACATGATGTATGCGGGGTCGTCATTTGGAATGGATGTGCGCAACATTGCCCGTCACAAAAATGGAACGGTCACGTTTGATACGATCGACTGGCAACAGGGAGAAGGACTTTTTATTGCGAGGCCGGCAACAGGTCTCACGCTCTATTCAGGGTTGCCTCTTCAATTGAATGCCTTTTATGGATCAAGCTATAAAAAATCTAGAGATATTACGGTTGCGGGTGACTGGTATGCTTCAAACGATGGAATCCGCGTGGCAAACGGCATGGTGACGACGCAATCAAACCGCGATCAGATGGTGACCGTTAATGTAGTCTACAAGTCGCAACTCGCTTCCATTAATCTGCAGGTTGCGCACGTTGTCACGTTTCATTTATCGTCACCCCCTTCTTTCGCATCACACTTTTCCAGAGGTCCGTCGGTGACGGTGACAGCCATTTACTCAAATGGAGTTCATGTGAATGTCACAAAAGATATCGTTTGGATAAAGGAGATATCCCACGCGCGTCACTCGTCAGGACGTTCCAAAACATTCGGGGATGGGACGTATGTCGGTAAATTTGCCGGACAGACAATCTCACTGTAAAAAGAGCAATTAAAAAATTGAGCAAGATTCACGCGAAAAAGGAGCAATTCAATGCACACCCATACGCTGCAAAATTCCTTTAAGTCACTGGGCATCACCGATCTTGTCTTGACGCCAGGCGCAAGTTTTCGCTATCTCTCAGGGCTTTCCATGCATGCGAGCGAGCGGTTGACCCTCTTGTTTGTAAACAAGTCAGGCGAAAAGTCAGCGCTCCTTCCCGAACTTGAGGCAGAGTCTGCCCGAAGTGCCGATCTTTTGCACATTGAAACATATCGCGACGAGGAGGGCCCGCTTCGTGCGTTGCGCAACTTGACTCAAAAAATGGGCTTCACATCTGAAACGGTGCTCGGGTACGAGGCGCAGACGATTCGCATGTTTGAGTATCAGGCGCTGACAGGTGCCTCAGAAGTGACATTTCGTGCCGCAGACGACGCGCTGACTGCGATTCGGCTGATCAAACGGGATGACGAACTCGCAAAAATACGCCGTGCGGCGCAGATCGTTGATGGTGCGCTTGAACGGTCCCTCCCATTGTTTAAGGTGGGTATGACGGAACTGGATGTCGCTGCTGAATTGGAGTATCAAATGCGCAAGCTGGGCTCGGAAGGGACGCCGTTTGCCACGATTGCGTGTGCAGGCCCGCGCGGTGCGCTCCCACACGGAGGACCCACCTTGTCAGAGATAAAGCGGGGAGATCTGGTGGTACTCGATTACGGTGCAAAGATCGATGGATATGCGGCGGATACGACACGCACGGTTTCATTCGGTGTCCCGTCCGAAGAGGCACTGTCCATTTATGAGGTTGTCAAAATGGCGCAAGCCGCAGCAGTCAATGCCGTAAAACCAGGGGCTGTAGCGCAGGATGTTGATCGCGCGGCGCGTAAAGTGATCCAGAAAGCAGGATTGGGCGCCTATTTTACACATCGTACTGGACACGGGCTTGGACTCGATGTTCACGAATATCCGAGTATGATGGAGGGCAATGAACTTATTCTTGCGCCAGGCATGGTGTTCACCGTTGAGCCTGGTGTCTATTTGCCGAACAAATTTGGTATCCGCATCGAAGACGATGTTTGCGTCACTGAGGCGGGTGTTGAGGTTTTAACACAATTCACGCGGGAATTGCACGTGATCGACTGAACCTCAAACCGTATATATCAACCCATTTGCTTCGTTCTTGCTGAATTCTTAGATAGCACTCGAATGGTTTTGCGTTGTCATGGTACAATATCCCTGTCTCACCACACAGATAAGGAGACAGGAGAGGGCACTGATGAAATTTAAAAAAGTTCTTGTCGCAAATCGCGGTGAGATTGCCATTCGCATTTGTCGCGCGTGCACGGAATTGAACATTCGCACCGTTGCGATTTACTCAAAAGAGGACAGTCTGGCGCTGCACCGCTACAAGGCGGATGAGGCGTACCTTGTTGGCGCAGACAAAGCGCCTGTTGAGGCTTATCTTGATATTCCAGGCATTCTCGACATCGCAAAGCGTCACGAGTGTGATGCGATTCATCCTGGATACGGATTTCTCTCGGAGAATGCCGCATTTGCGCGAGCGTGTGAAGAAGCAGGAATCATATTTATCGGACCGACGCCTGAACACCTTGAAATGTTTGGAGACAAAGTGACGGCGCGCCAGAAGGCGATGGAGGCGAATGTACCCGTTGTCCCTGGCAGCAAAGGCCCGGTCTCTGTTCAGGAAGCGCGCGAGTTTGCTGAGGAGTTTAGCTATCCGCTGATGGTGAAGGCGGTCAGCGGCGGCGGCGGACGCGGAATGCGCGCAGTGACGAACCACGCAGAACTGGAAGAGGCGTACATGCGCGCGCAATCCGAGGCGCAAACAGCGTTTGGCGCGGCGAGCATCTATGTTGAGAAATTGGTCGACAATCCAAAGCACATCGAGGTACAGATCCTCGGTGACGCCTTCGGCAATATTGTTCATCTCTATGAGCGAGACTGTTCTGTTCAGCGCCGCCATCAAAAGGTGATTGAGGTAGCACCTTCTTTGCTTCCAGATGAAAAGCGCCTGATGATCTGCGAGACGGCACTTCGTCTCATGAAAAGCGTGAATTACAAAAATGCAGGAACGGTTGAGTTTCTGCTTGGCGCGGATGGCTCGCTCTATTTTATTGAGGTAAACCCGCGTGTGCAGGTTGAGCATACGATCACTGAATTGGTTACGGGGATTGACATCGTACAGGCGCAATTGTTGATTGCGCAAGGTGTTCCGCTTTCAGATCCGCAGATTGGAATTGAGCGGCAGGAGAGTATCATGTGTCGGGGATATGCGATCCAGAGTCGCGTCACGACGGAAGACCCGCAAAACAACTTTTTGCCTGATGCGGGACGAATCACTGCCTATCGCACGGGAGGTGGATTTGGCGTTCGCCTGGATGGCGGAAATGGATTCAGCGGCGCGCGCATTCTGCCATACTATGATTCGTTGTTGGAGAAAGTGTCAGTGTGGTCACTTCGCTTTGACGGTGCGATTGACAAGATGAGCCGGGCGCTTGTAGAATTCCGGATTCGCGGTGTAAAAACAAACATACCGTTTCTTGACAACGTCATTCATCACCCGGAATTCCGCAGCGGCCGTTACACCGTGCGTTTGATTGAGGATCATCCTGAACTTTTCATTTTCCGCAAAAGGCAGGACCGGGCGACCAAATTGCTCCAATACATCTCTGATGTGACTGTCAATGGATCTGAAGGGATCAAGCATGGCGTAAAGAAACCGACCGTGCGCCTCCCATCTTTTCCAACGTATCGCTATGACGATAAACCAAAGCCGGGAACGCGCGATGTTTTACTCGCAGAAGGTGTGGACGGACTGCTGCGCATGATGAAGCAAAGCGGCCAGCTTTGGCTGACAGACACTACGCTGCGCGACGCGCATCAATCCCTTTTGGCGACGCGCATGCGCACGTATGACCTCGTGCGTATTGCCGATGTGATTGCGCATGAGACGGCAGGCTATTTTTCGCTTGAGATGTGGGGCGGCGCAACGTTTGACACCGCGATGCGCTTCTTGAAAGAGGACCCGTGGGAGCGGCTTGCTGTTTTGCGTGAACGCATCCCAAACATTCTCTTTCAGATGCTTTTGCGTGGGGCAAACGCGGTCGGTTACAAAAACTATCCAGACAACGTGGTCAATCACTTTATCGATGAAGCTGCGATGGCTGGCATCGATGTCTTTCGCATCTTTGACAGTCTGAACTGGGTGCCGAATATGGCGGGTTCGATTGAGCGCGTGAGACACAACGGTATGATTGCTGAAGCGGCCATCTGCTACACCGGTGACTTGATGGATGAAAAGCGCACGAAGTTCAATCTTGCCTATTATGTTGACTTGGCCAAGCAACTGGAGCGGGCCGGTGCGACAATTCTTGCCATCAAGGACATGGCCGGGCTTTTAAAGCCGCAGGCTGCACACCTCTTGGTCAAAACGCTGAAAGAACATGTTGGCTTGCCGATTCATTTGCATACACATGACACTGCGGGAACTGGCGTGGCGACAATTTTGCAGGCAGTTGATGCGGGACTTGACATTGCAGACGTCGCACTCAGTTCGATGTCTGGTCAAACATCGCAACCTAGCAGTAGCGCAGTTGTTGCATCTCTTATGAATACAGCACGTGATACGCGAATGGACCTGTCCGCGCTTCGTGTACAGAGTGACTATTTTTCCGCAGTGCGTGAGTGGTATCAGCCCTTTGAGAGCGGGCTGCAAGCAGGTGCGGCAGATGTCTATGAACACGAGATGCCCGGTGGTCAATACACCAATTTGCAAAAACAGGCTGAGTCGCTCGGGCTTGCCGGAAGATTTGATGAGGTCAAGCGCGCGTACCGCGAAGTCAATGACCTGCTCGGTGACATTGTAAAAGTGACGCCGAGTTCGAAAATGGTGGGGGATTTTGCGTTATTCCTTGTACAAAACCGTATTTCTGCGCAAGAGTTGAGACAGAGGGCCCATGAGTTTGACTATCCGGGTTCAGTTGTCGACTATTTTTCAGGTCTCATGGGACAGCCGTATGGGGGGTTCCCGACGTGGCTTCAGGATGCTGTATTAAAAGGAAGAGAAGCGCTCAAGGAGCGTCCTGGCGCAGGGCTTCCCCCTGTTGATTTCGAGCAACTCGCGGCAGAGTTGAAGGAAAAAACAGGACGTATCTGCACAGAGCAGGATGTCGTTTCGTACGCCCTGTACGGACAAGTGTACATCGATTTTGCGATGGCACAGAATCGATACAGCAACTTGTCTGTTCTTGATACAGGTACCTTTTTTTACGGATTGCGACCGGGCGAAGAAGCGATCGTGGAGATCGATCGCGGCAAGACGCTGATGATTCGCCTGATTTCCGTATCCGCTCCGCGGCCGGATGGAACGCGTGTGGTTTTCTACGAGTTGAATGGACAGCCGCGCGAAGTCGAAGTGGTCGATCAACAAGAAGCGGTCAGCGCCAAAGGGCGACGCAAGGCGAACCCGTCAAATCCCAAAGAAATTGGTGCCTCGATGTCGGGTACGGTCATCTCACTTATGGTTGAAGAAGGGGATCGCGTTGTCGCGGGACAATATCTGTTGGTGACGGAAGCGATGAAAATGGAGATGCAGGTGCAGGCTCCGCGCGACGGGCTTGTAGAGCAGATTGCGGTGCATGTCGGGGATTCGGTGTCGGCGGGCGATCTGTTGTTTATCCTCGAATAATACGAATGTCGAAGCAATTCTTTGAATGAATGTGTGAGGACTTGCAGGAAAAGCGTCATAACTCGCGAATATACTAGACCCATACATGGCGATGTCGCTGTGTGTGGGTCTGCAAGTAATCTGCACGCTCACAAAAAGACGAAAGAGGGGGCGTATCATGCAATCACCTGAATTAAAACGAGAGTTGTCGCTCGTCGATTTGACCTTCGCTTCTGTCGGAGGAATTATTGGATCTGGATGGATCTTGGCTTCTCAGACCGCCACGTCCATTGCGGGACCTGCCGCGATTCTTTCTTGGATCATTGGCGGCGTCGCCATTTTGCTGCTCGGTTTGGTCTACACCGAACTCGGCGCCATGATGCCTGAAGCGGGCGCGGCGATTCGCTATCCGCAGTACTCTCACGGCACCTTTGTAAGCTTTATCATGGCGTGGGCTGGTTGGCTCACATGGGTGACGGTCGCGCCTGCGGAAGCGGAAGCGGTTACACAGCTTGCAAACGCTTATATTCCAGGACTCTACAATACTCAGACGAGCCTCCTCACACCTGTAGGGCTGCTCATATCGGCTGCGCTTATTCTCATTTTCTTCTTGATCAACTATTACGGTGTGAAATACTTTGCTCGCGCCAACACGGCACTCACATGGTTTAAATTTTTGGTGCCGCTTGGGACTGCCCTTATTTTTCTCTTTGGCGCGCATCACTACAGCAACTTCACAAGCCAAGGCTTTGCCAGTAACGGATTTTCTAAAGTTTTCCTGGCGATTGGAACCTCCGGTATCGTCTTTTCGTTCCTCGGGTTTCGCCAAGCGATTGAACTCGCAGGTGAGGCAAAGAATCCAACACGCGACGTTCCGCGCGCCGTTGTTCTCTCGATCCTGATTGGCATCGTCGTCTATTCTGCACTTCAGGCAGCGTTTGTCGCGGGTGTCCCAACTGCCGACGCGGCAAAAGGCTGGGCCAATGTGAGCTTTGACAACCCGTGGGTGCGGCTCGCAATTACGCTCAATCTCGGTTGGTTGGCACTGCTTCTTAAAATTGACGGATGGCTCTCTCCGAGCGGAACGGGTCTTGTTTACACGGCTTCGACCGGACGCGGGCTCTATGCCATGGCGAAAAACCGCTACATGCATTCATGGCTCGGCAAAATCAATACGCGCGGAGTGCCTGCCAACGCGATGATCTTGAACATGATCGTTGGCATCATCACGCTGTTCCCTTCGCAAGGTTGGGCGCACATCATCGGATTTATTTCCGTTACGGGTGTGTTCAGCTACCTGATCGGTCCTGTTTCTGCGGCGAGCTTTCGAAAAACGGCGCCTGATCTTCATCGCCCAGTTTTTCTAAAAAGTATGCCTGTTGTTGCACCGATCGCCTTTATCATGTCAGGACTTATCGTGTACTGGTCGGGGTGGAATGTTGACCAGGCAGCTCTTTACGCAATTCTCGCCGGACTCGTTATTTATGTGATCGCCTTTTTTGTCAACGGCTTTTCCGCGAGCGATATCTCGCGTGGAATCTGGCTCGTTGTCTATATAGCAGCGCTTCTTATCATCTCTTATCTCGGGGACAAAAACTTTGGGGGTATTGGCGCCATTGCTTTCCCCATGGATATCATTGTCATCGCGATCGTGTCGCTCATTTGTTACTATTGGGCGGTCGCTTCCGGATTTGAGACGAATGAGTTGAAAGAACTCAAGAAGAATGCGGGTAAAAACTCAACGGTTGCGTAACGTGACAAACGTTCGTGTGACGCAGGATTGAGTGATACCGCCAAAAGAGGTGCGGCAATCCTTTCTGGATTGCCGCACCTCTTTGTGTGCATTGTGAGAGGGTTTATCGATCTATCGACATTCTGGCAGGTCTACGATATAATACCAAATGAAGGTGCGCAATAGCGCATAACAGGGAATCGGGTGAAACTCCCGAGCGGTCGCGCCACTGTATCGATTTTGCGTGAGACAAGCTTTTGAGGCAGCCACTTCACTGCGGTGGGGGAAGGCGTTTCGCGCGTGGAATCGCAAGCCAGGAGACCTACCTTCAAATGCCACCAGAAGACCTTCGCGCAAAAGGTAGGTGTAGCGGATCGCGCGTCTATAAGTTATCTGACAACGCCTATTCGATACAAGCCGACAGCGAAGCTGTCGGCTATTTTGCGACGTTTATCATGCACTGGGGCATATCTTCAGAGGGGGTTTTTGTTTTGCAGAAAAAAGGCTTACTCACCCGAATCGCGACAACACTCGCGCTTGGCACGTCACTTCTTGGTGTCGGTCTCGCCCACGCCGCTACAGCGCACGTCAGCAAAAAAACGGTGCACCAGAGCAGCGTCGCGCACCGCAGCACCGCTCCGCAAACCGTGTATCCACTCACCATCAAGGATCAGACGGGACAAACCGTTGTGCTCAAAGCGCAACCGACGCGCATCATCTCACTTACACTGGGAAATGACGAAGCGCTTTTTAATATGATTCCGATCAAGCGACTCATCGGTGTGGACTATACAGCGACAGAGGCAACCTACTCCCATGTTACCAAAGCGATCGCCAAAGATCACATCCCTGTGTTTGGAGACGCAAACGGCACCTTGAATGCAGAAGCCATCATCAAAGCAAAGCCAGATCTCGTTCTCGTGGCGGATTATGTGAATCAAAAAGTTGTTGCACAACTCAAAAATGCAGGGATTCCTGTGTACGAGTTTAATAATTTCAATTCGATTGCAAACATTGAGCAAAACATTCAGGTGCTTGGGCAACTGGTCAACGCACAAGGGCAGGCAGCCAAGCTGGTCGATCAGATGAAAGCGAATCTCGCATGGTATCAGGCACATCAGCCCAAAAAGCGGCCGACGGTGCTTTATGACAGCTACAATTACGTTGCGGGGACAAATACGACAGCCAATGACCTCATTCGCATCGCAGGTGGAGTCAACGCGGCGGCCAAAGTCAACGGATGGGCGCAAGTGACCCCTGAGCAAGTCATTGCAATGAATCCCGACGTGATCGTCATTCCCGATGATTCAGGGGCGGCTGACACAGAGCTTAAGACATTTCTCGCCAATCCGGCTTTTGCTCATTTGAAAGCGGTGGTGAATCACCACGTGTATACGGCGTCTGACGCGAACCTCTCGGCGGTCTCGCAGTTTGTCGTCTGGGGTGTGCACGACATGCGGCAAATCATTCTAAACGCAACGAAGTGATCTCCGGGATGCGGCCATCCTCTTTTCGCTCGATCAGGTTGATTGTTTTGCTTATCTTGCTCGCCTTGAGCATGCTGCTTGGCATCGCCATCGGACCTGTGCGGTTAACGCTTGCACAGGTCATTCACGGTGTCTTTCACCCAAATGGCAGCGCCCCGAATGACATCATTGTCAGCGCGCTGCGTGAACCGCGCGTCGTGTGCGCGGCGCTCGTTGGTGCGGGGCTATCTGTATCCGGTGCGATTGTGCAGTCGGTGTTCAAGAATCCGATGGCTGACCCCGGGATTCTCGGAGTTTCCGCCGGCGGAACGCTTGGCGCGGTGATTGCGCTTGCGCTTGGCTGGGATGTCGCTTCTCCGTACGTTCTGCCGCTCAGTGCCTTTTTGCTGGCAGGATGCTCCGTGACGATCGTCTATCTCCTGGCGACGCGCTCCGGACGCACATCGCTCATTGGCGTGTTGCTCGCGGGTCTCGTCGTCAGCTCGATGATTGGAGCGGCTGTCTCGCTCGTCTTGACGCTTGTCAACAACGAGAGCATGCGCAGCATTGTCTTTTGGCTGCTGGGTGGCTTTGACGGGGATGGGTGGAGCCAGGTGGGCATGATCGCCCCACCCATTCTGCTTGGCATCGCCATCGCTTTTTTCTATGCGCGCCCCCTCGATCTGCTCCATCTTGGGGAGGACAATGCGTATTCGAGCGGAGTTTCCGTCGAGTGGACAAAACGCGTCCTCATCACGCTTGTTGCTGTCATGACGGGGGCAGCGGTTTCTGTGAGCGGTATGATCGGCTTTGTCGGCTTGCTCGTCCCGCACATGGCGCGCCGTCTCGTGGGCTCATCCCACGCGGTTCTCATTCCGGCGTCTGCGCTGCTTGGCGCCAGCCTGCTCATCCTCGCTGACATGTTGGGTCGAAGCATCGATCCGCTCTTTGAGATCAATGTCGGTGTGGTCACGTCGTTTCTGGGCGGACCTTTTTTTCTTATGCTGCTGCTGCGCACCGAACGAAAAACGTTCCGCTAGGAGAGAGCGCATGCTGACTGTTACGTCGATGTCTTATCGCTCGATTCTTCGCGACATCACATTTTCTTTGCAAAAAGGAGAATTTGTCGCACTCATCGGCCCAAACGGTGCCGGAAAAAGCACCCTGTTGCAAGTGGCGGCGGGGTTTCTCACGCCTACTGCAGGCACGGTGCAGCTCGCCGATCGCCCCATCCGCTCATACCGCGCAAAGCAGCGTGCCGCGCGGATTGCCTACATGCCACAAACCACGGTTCTTGACGTTCCCTACACCGTCTCTGACATCATCCACATGGGCGCCTACGCGCATGACCATCCTGATCGCGCCGTGATTGAGCGCTCCATTGCGCGTTGCAACGTTGAACATCTTTTGCATCGTGATCTTCGCTCACTTTCGGGGGGCGAGCGACAGCGCGCGCTACTTGCCAAAGCACTCGTGCAAAAGGCGGACTACCTTCTGCTTGACGAACCTGTGTCGGCGCTTGACATCCAACACCAGCTAGAGATTCTCACGGTGCTCAAATCCCTCTCGCGAGATGGGCAGGGGCTACTCGTTTCGATTCATCATCTGGAGCACGTCGTCACATTTGCCGATCGCGTTATTCTCCTGTGCGATGGGCAGATCACGGCAGATCAGACGGTGCGCGATGTGATGACGTCGCGCGCGCTCTGCGACGCGTTTGCCGTGGATGTCGCGGTCTTTGCCGATCCGTTCACGGGAGAGCCGCGACTCTCTGTTGCGCCACAGCGCAAGGATGAGCGTGAGAACCGCATTTGCACGAGGATTGAGGAGGGGAGCTTCCGGTGATTGAACATCTTGTACTTGGCGGCGCACGCAGCGGAAAGACTGCTTTTGCAGAGCGCGTCACCTTGACGCTCGCCGAAAACGCGCGTGGCACGCCAGTCTACATCGCGACAGCCGTTGCGACCGACCAGGAGATGCGTGCGCGCATCGAGCGGCATGTCCAGTTGCGTGACTCTCGTTTTGTCACGCGCGAAGCACCGCGCGATTTGTTGACGATCGTCGACACGCTTTCACCTAACGCCGTATGCCTCATCGACTGTCTCGCCACGTACATGGGGACGCTTTGGTACGATGCTTGTGATCGTGTCAGCGAGGAAGGACTGCTGGCAGAAGGTTTGGCGCTCTTGGAAGGACTCGCACAGCGGGCGTCTCGATTTGTCATCGTGAGCAATGAAGTCGGCATGGGCATCGTGCCCGAAAGCGCGGAGGTGCGCATGTACCGCGACGCGCTTGGCCGCTGGAATGCACTCGCCGCAGCGCTTGCTGCGCGCGTCACGCTGACCGTGGCCGGTATTCCGCTGCAGGTTAAACCAGGCCAGCACAGCCTGTGGAAGCGTGAAGGGGACGCCCCGTGACTGTGAAACGATTTTCGCGCATCCCATTTTTGCGCCCGTTTCTCATTGCGCTCCAGTTTCTCACGCGGATACCCGTTCCCGATCTCGGGCCGCCTGATGACGTTGACTTTCGCGCGAGTGTGCGTTTTTACCCGCTTGTCGGACTGTTTATCGGCATCCTCACGGGTCTGTTTGCGCTGGTACTTTCGCAACTGTTTCCATCACGCCTGTTGCAAAGCGTTTTGCTCGTCGCGTTTGATGTGGTGATCACAGGGGGGCTCCACCTTGACGGATTGATGGATACGGCGGATGGCTTTTTAAGCTATCGGGAGAAATCCCGCGTTCTCGAGATCATGCGCGACAGTCGCGTTGGCGCCATGGCGGTGCTTGCCATCTTCGTCACGCTTGCTGTGCGCATTGCGGCGCTCGCCACGCTTTCGGGTGCCACACGACTCGTTGTGCTTGTGATGGCCCCCTTTCTCGCGCGCGGACAGCTTCTTCTTGTGGTCCGCTTCAACCGGCTTGCTCGTGACGAAGGGCTGAGTCACCAGGCGATGGATAAGCCTGCCATCGGGGATTTTTTACCTTATATAATCGCACTTTTGCTCACGATAGGGCTTGCGCGACTCTCTGGTCTCTTGATGGCGCTTGCCGCGGCTGCCGTGGCGGTTTGGCTCAGCCGTGTCGCGCGGCGGCGCATTGGCGGAATGACCGGAGATGTGTATGGTGCAACGGTTGAACTCGCGCAAATGGCGTTTGCGCTTGCCGCAGCGGTGCATCTTCCCTGAGTTGGCTGTGCAGAAGGAGGCGGTTCGCACATGCGCGGGCTCTTGTTGATCCGACACCCGAAGACGCTTGCCAACCAGCAGAGACGCTACCTCGGGCACAGCGATTCACCGTGCGATCCTCACGCGCTCGCCGCGTTTTTACGTGTGGCAGAGCGCCTTGCCAAGTTGCCGATTACGCGCATCTATTCATCGGATCTGGGGCGCGCAGTGGTCGCCGCCGCACAGCTTGGCGCGTTGCTTCATTTGCCTGTGGAGCAAGACTCCCGTCTTCGCGAGATGAATTTCGGAGCCTTTGAGGGATTGACGCATGACGAAGTGATGGCGTTTGATCGATCGTCTGCTGTCACATGGTACGAAAACATGATGGAGAACAACCCGCCGCGTGGTGAGACCGGGCAACACGTTGCGCATCGTGCGCTCCACGTTTTGCGTGAACTGGGCGAGGATGCGACGCGCACGAAACGGCTCTATGCCGTCGTGAGCCACGGTGGTCCGCTTCGTCTCTATTTGGCAGAGCGGCTCTATGGCGATTGTGCAAAGCATTTTGACGTGGACTTTTTTCACGGTCGAGTGTTTTATGACCCACTTGACGCATTGCCGTTTCTTTTAGAGGAGGAGAATGAAGATGCTCGATCACAGGATTGAAGAGGCGTTGGCACAGATTGAGCGGCCAGACGCACAGGCGGAAAACGCGGCGCGCGCGCGACTCAATCAACTCACGAAACCGCGCGGGAGTCTTGGAATGTGTGAGACGCTGTTGATTCAAAGCGCAGGGATTCAAAAGCGTGCGTTGCCCGATTTTGATCATCCGCACATTGTCGTGATGGCGGCGGATCACGGCATTGTCGAGGAAGGGGTGTCCGCGTATCCGTCTGAAGTGACGGTGCAGATGGTGCAAAACTTCCTCGCAGGTGGTGCTGCTGTCAATGCGCTGGCGCGGGCGGCGCACGCGCAAGTTCACGTTGTTGACATGGGCATGGCGACCGCGGTCGATCACCCGCTACTGTTACAGCGCGCTGTGCGTCGAGGTTCTCGCAATTTTTTGCGGGAAGAGGCGATGACGGAGAGCGAGGCGACAGACGCCCTGCTTGCCGGTATCGCCCTTGGCCAGTCTCTCGCTGAACCTGGAGGGCGCGTGGTGGCGCTTGGCGAGATGGGCATCGGAAACACGACGACGAGTGCGGCGCTCCTTGCGGCGCTGGTTGGCATCGATCCAGAGGACGTGGTGGGGATTGGAACTGGCGTGACAGAGGCTGTGCGTCGACACAAGGTGGATGTGATCCGCAGTGCGCTTGCGTTTCATCGCACCGCGCAGCGCGATGCCTTCCGAGCCTTGCAGTGTCTTGGGGGTTATGAAATTGCCGGGCTTGTAGGCGTTGCGATCGGCGCGGCGCAGCGTCGCGCGGTGATCCTGCTTGACGGATTGATCAGCACGGTCGCAGGCGTCGTCGCGCAGCGGCTTGAACCGCGTCTGGCGCGCTATTTTATCGCGGGCCATCAGTCCGAAGAACCAGGTCATCGCATCGCGCTTGAGCAACTGGGACTCACACCTGTCTTGCAACTCGGAATGAGATTGGGCGAGGCGAGCGGCGCTACGCTTGCGCTCACGGTGCTTCAGGCGAGCGCCCGCGCCATGCGCGAGATGGCGACGTTTGAAGAAGCGAGCGTCGAGCACGCGCACGATGAACCGATCGAGCGCGGGCAGATGAAAAAAGAAACGGTGGGCAGTCACCCTGTGCGCGTCTTGCCTGTGGCGAAAGATCGTGGTGCTGCCTGCGCAGAAGCGGCTTTGTCACAGGAGGTGGCGTGTGCTGTCCCGCACGCTTTGAATGAACCGGGATTCTCCTATGCAAAAGAGGCCCTTGAGTTTTCAGAACACGAACGGGCTGCAGTCTACAAAGCGATCTTTTTACGCCGGGATATTCGCCAGTTTGCGCGTGATCCGCTGCCAGAAGATGTGCTCCGTCGGATTCTTGACGCGGGCCATCACGGTCCGTCGGTCGGATTTATGCAGCCGTGGAATTTCTTGGTGATCAGGGGGCAGGAAACAAAGGAGCGACTGTGGCGCGTCGTCGACCGCGAGCGAATGGCTGCGGCTCTTCATTTTGAGGGTGATCGCCGCGATGAATATTTGCGCCTGAAAGTCGAGGGCATCCGCGAGGCGCCGATCACGGTGTGCATCACATCCGATCCAACGCGCGGCGGAGCCCACGTTTTAGGGCGCAACTCGATTCGTGACACAGATCGTTTTTCAGTGTCATGCGCGATTGAAAACATTTGGCTCGCGGCGCGCGCGGAGAATGTGGCCGTCGGTTGGGTGAGCATCTATCAGCATGCGGATGTGCAACAAATCTTGAGCATACCGCCGCACGTTGAACCAGTGGGGCTGCTCACCGTCGGATATCCTCTTGAGTGGCCACAGGAACCGCTTTTGCAGCGCTCTGGGTGGCGACAGCGCATACCGCTTGAAGACTTGCTCTTTGAAGAAACGTGGGGAAGGCAAGGGGCGAAACCATCTGCAGATTAGAGCATGCCGTCCCAGATGAGCCGCGTCGGTCGAAGGTAGGGCGCCAAACGAGGGTCTTGCGCCATCAGTGCGAAAGAACTGACAGGTAGCGGATCGAGACGGTGTTTGTCGATAAACCGGGTGAGCGCCCGGCTCATCGAGGATGTATTCTGGGACAGGTTTTCTCCGGCATTGCCAACCATGTAGAGGACACTCGCGACAGGGACGCGCCGCACAGGAAAGTGTTCGCTTGCGCGCAGCCAAAAATCCCAGTCCCAGTAATCGCGCATATCTTCGTCGAATGCGCCGAGGGTTTCGTGAAAGGCTTGAGGATAGAGGACGCCGGATGGGATGATGGTATTCCATTGACGAAGTAAGCGGGGGTTTGGATCAAAGGCGAAACGATGGCGTGAGCGCATTTGGCGTCTGCCTTTTGCGTGCGCGTAGTGAACGATTTCCGCGTCTGAATAGAGGAGCGCATCGCCACCTTCACGCATTTGCCGCATCATGCGCGTGACATGACCCGGCAACAGAATGTCATCGTCGTCACAAAACATGATGTAATCACCCGTCGCTTCGCGCAACCCAGCATTTCTGGCGTGGACGTGTCCGCGATTGACAGGCTGCTCGATGCAGCGTATGGACTGACTTGGAAAGGCGTTGCGAAGCACATCGCTGACAGGGCTGCCTGCGTCGTTGATGACGAGAATTTCCTTTGCCGGGTATGGATCGGCGAGAATCGCGCGCACACATTCTGCCAGCATGCGCGGCCGATTATACGTAGGGATGAGAATGGTCACACGCTCTGGCACAGTTTTACTTCCTCCTGACGACCCATTTTCGGTCGGTCCATGTGAAGCCTACGCACGCTTTGGGGCAGAGTGGGGCGCGAGTGAGGTGACGGTGACGGCCTGCCGCCCCATTGCGACATAGCTGTTCTCAAACGTTTTGCGCGGGATGGCTTGGCGTGTGCCTGTCAGCGGGTTGTTCACATAGACATCGCGCGCGTTATAGCCGACGAGCAGCACTGCGTGCTCTTGCCATGTGGCGCGCACACGTCCGGTCGGACTCTGCCATGTGATAAAAGGGACGCGCGCCGTGTAGTCGATCGTGGTCCACACAATGATTGGCCGCCCGGTGTTTAAAACGGAGAGCAGGCTGCGAAACGGCCTTCCTGTAATGTCTAGCGCCCTATTTTGTGCCAAGCGATTGAGCAGATTGGCGATGGGGGTGTGATAGACCCCGTAGCCCGGCGCGTTTCCTCGCATGCTCCCCACAAAACCGCGTTCCGGATTTCCCCAGGAGAGAATCGACCCGCTCGGTGATTGAGTGAGCGGTGTTTTATCGCGCGCAATCTTTTAGGCAAGCTCCGCTAGGGTCACCCGGATATGCAGATCGCGCAAGAGCATAGCCAGGCTTGTAATCTCACACCCGTTTTGATACTGAGGCAATTGGCTGATCCGCGTGACGCGCAGGAGCAATCCGGTTCCACCTTGCGCCGAAAAAAGATCGGCCTGTCCCATCGCTGCGCCTTCAAGCTGAAATTGCCGACGCAGCATGAGTGGCGAATCGGTCAGTGCAGTGCTTGGAAAAAGTGAAAAGATGAGCGCCGTCAGGAGTGGAACTATCAGATAAATTCTGCCGAGATGAAGGAGCCACTCGTATACGGCGCGCTTTTGTTTCGCCAAAAATCCCTGTTCGGGCATGCCCGGTGATAGGCTGGTCTGGATCATAAAATGGAAAAGGGGCGCTCGCCGCAAAGCGGTTTACTCAAACGTTCAGCCACGACGCGAGTTCGCCTTCGTTCACTGCGTGGCCAACGTAGAATGGACCGAATTCGGCATAGCGGGCGCTCACTTCATCAAAGCGCATTTCATAGATCAGCTTTTTAAATTCAAGTGGATCGTGAGCGTAGAGAGTGACACCCCACTCCCAATCATCAAATCCGATCGATCCCGTAATAATCTGATGGACGCGTCCAGCATAGGATCTTCCAATCATGCCGTGACTTGTCATCAGTTCGATACGCTTTTCCTTCTCGAGCATGTACCAGTTATCGTCGGCGCTTCTGCGTTTGTTCATGGGATAAAAGCAGATATGTTTCGGCTCTGTGCTGAGTTTTGGCTCAAGTCTTCCTTTGAGACGCGGGTCCTCCCTCGGATCGGAGCCTGGTTTTGACAAATAGCTGCTCAACTCAACAATTGATACATAGGAATAGGCAGGAACCAGTTCGTCTGCGATCTCCAGTTTTTCAAACTCTGTTTTGCAGGCGACCAGTTCTTCCATCGTCTTGCGAAAATGAACGAACAGCAAATCGGCTTTGTGTCCGGCAATCAAATAGGAGCCAAAACTGCCGTCTTCTCGGTCTTCAAGACTGTGCTGGCTACGCACGTAGGCCTGCAGGGATTCGATGCGCTGTTGCCGCATCTCGGGGGTCATACTTTTAAAGGAAGCCCAGTCTACTGTTCGAAAGTCGTGATATGCATACCAACCTTCAATGGTTTGGGTCGGTTCGCTCATCGTTTTCGCCTCATTTCAATTCACATGCGCTACGCTCTAAGCGTAGCGCACTTCAGGTGTCAGGCGCAAATCATTCCTTTGACGATAAATGGAACAAATCACAAAAAAATGCGACGTAACGCGGATCAAAACGCGTTCCCGACAGTTGCTTGATTTCTTCGAGAGCGGCTGTGTGCGCAACGCCGCGCGTCACACTCTGCGCATACAAATCGGTGATCGCAACGATCCGCGCCAGAGGGGAGATTTCATCACCCGCCAGATGAAACGGAAACCCCGTGCCATCGTATGCTTCGTGATGGTGGAAAATGGCGGTGTACACATTTCCGGGGAGCCACTCGACTGTAAGCATTTCAAGTGTGAAAAAGGGGTGTTGCTGATAGCGTTTCCAAGCCTCCATCGAGCGCTTGGGGTCTTTGATGATCTCCGGTTCCACCATGGTGAGTCCGTAATCAGCGAGCCTGCTGAGAAAAACAGCCGACGGTTCATCATTGGCTGTCTCGGGGCAAACCTTGGCGAGCGCTCTCGTATAAAATGTCCGGACATCGAGCAGATGCGCAAAATTAGGTTCAATCAGTTCGAGTGCGTCCGTGACATCCAGAAGGACGACGAACTGTTCGAGCTTCGTCCACTCTTCTGCGGTGAGTGGGTAGGTGGGGTGCTTGTGGGATAGCGGGGCACTCCACGACTCTTGCAAGGTTTGTGCAGTCTGCCACGCTGACCAGTTGCGCGAGCGTCCAAACATCACGGACGCTTTTTGCAGCAAGCGGAGTGCGAGTGAAGGATTGCCAGCGTGGTATGCGACGATGGCCAAGATTTGCGACAGACTGGCGATCTCTTCACGTTCAAATTGAAGATAGCTTCGCCACACGACATCCAGTGCGCGCTTTGCCGTCTCCATTGCGTCATCTAACTGATCGAGCGCGAAATCAAGCTGCGTTTGTACAGTATAGGCTGGAAGATAGGCATAATTGCCAAACTGGTGCGCTTTTGCGAGATCTTCGTCGGCTTTTTCAAATTGCTTCCGTTCAAGGTGCGCCATGGCGCGATTGGTATAGATCTCGGGGAGAATGAACAAAAGTTGATGCGTGATTGCCAATTGCAGGCTTTTGTTTAGATTGCATAGCGCATCATCCAGTTGCCCCAGTTCACCGAGCAACATACCGTAATTGCCCAACAGGGATGCTAGCAATGAGTGAGGGATGGGAATGTCGCTATGCAATAAAGTTTCGAGGATGAGCCGCGCTTCCTGGCTGTTTCCGCTTCGCCTTTCGATTAGCGCTAGATGCATTTGAAATCGAATGCGTGAGACAGGATCTTGACTCAATTCGGCAGCGTGCGTAAAGGCGGATCTTGCATGGTCAATCTCACCCAATTGAACAAAGATTTTTCCTAGTTCATCCCATACGACATCTTTCATTTCATGGTCATTCGTACATGCGAGAATGGCTTTGTAAGCTTCAATCGCAGCGTGATAAAATTTAAGAGCAGCGTATTTCAGCGCTTGATCAAATAAATTTTTACAAATGCAATTGGGAGGGTCGTGTGTCAACACAGGCCCCCCTTTCAATATTTTAATTGCTTTGAAAGAGAAAGAACGTTTACCAGATTTCACGCCAGCCATGCGATGTTGAGGTTGTCGTTGACGTTCCTGTTGGAGAAATCACGAAGAGGTTGAGTGCAAAAAAGCTGGCGCACACTGCGAATGTGAGCACGGGGATGCTCCGTTTGAAAAATTTGGACACAAAAATCCCTTCTTTCGGTTAGGGTTCCGGCAACCCGGCTGCCTTGGCGACTGTGCATGCGCTTTAGGTCCGTGGCTTTGCGCCCTTACTTTTCAGTAAGTTTGCCTGATTAATATTTAGCAGTTTTGTTGAGTACTGTCAATATTTTGTTTATAGTAGTTTGTGAAGCTGTACGCGGGCTTCACATCCAGCCTTGAAATGATCGATTGATGAAGGCGTTAGGGGGAGCATACGTGAGTCGTCTTGTGCGTGTCGGCATCATTGGATGTGGCGGTATTGCGAATGGAAAACACTTGCCGAGTTTAAAGAAAGTCAAGGATGTTTCGATTGTCGCGTTTTGCGACCTGGAAGTGGACCGCGCCGAAAAGGCGCGCGCTTCCTATGGCTCAGAAGACGCGGTGGTCTATACCGATTATCGCGAGCTGTTGAAAGACGGAAGCATTGAAGTGATCCATGTGTGCACGCCGAATGACAGCCACGCGGAGATTACGGTTGCGTCGCTTTACGCGGGTAAACATGTGATGTGTGAGAAGCCGATGGCAAAGACTGCGGCGGAAGCAAAACAGATGATCGATGCGGCGAATGCGACGGGCAAGAAGCTGACAATCGGGTATCAGAATCGCTTCCGTCCTGACTCTCAGTACTTAAAGAAAGCGTGCGACAAGGGCGAACTGGGTGACGTGTACTTTGCAAAGGCACATGCGATTCGCCGACGCGCCGTGCCAACGTGGGGCGTGTTTCTTGACGAGGAGAAGCAAGGTGGTGGCCCACTGATTGATATAGGCACACATGCGCTTGATTTGGCGTTATGGATGATGGACAATTACAAACCCAAGGCGGTTCTTGGAACAACGTTTCACAAGCTTGGCAAACGGGAAAATGCGGCGAATGCGTGGGGACCTTGGGATCCTGCCAAATTTACGGTTGAAGATTCGGCGTTTGGCATGGTGACAATGGAGAATGGCGCGACAATTATGCTTGAGTCCAGTTGGGCGCTAAACACCCTTCAGGTCGGTGAGGCGCGCTGTTCGCTTTCGGGGACAGAAGGCGGCGCGGACATGCAAGATGGACTCCGGATCAACGGCGAACAGTTTGGAAAGTTGTACACGACGAACGTAGAGCTTGGCGCGGGCGGTGTTGATTTTTATGACGGCGAGAAGGAGAGTGCGGCAGACCTTGAGGCGCGTCTCTGGATTGAGGCGGTGCGCGAAGATCGCACACCTGTCGTACTGCCGGAACAAGCATACGTCGTCACTCAGATTCTTGAAGCGATTTACGAGTCTGCAAAAACAGGCGAGGCAGTCTACTTCTAAATTTTGTGGGGAACTGCGGTTCCCCTTTTTTATTTCCTAAATCACGGGACAGTGGAGGTCGTCTTATGGATGGGCTGAAGTTGCGAAACGTAGGCAAGACGGATCTTCAACTGTCGGCGCTCGGTTTAGGTTGTTGGCAATTCAGCAACGGACGCGGACTGATTGGCGGATATTGGTCAAGCATCGCGGAGCGCGGTGTGAGCGAAATCGTCAAAACAACGTTGGATGGTGGCATCAACTGGTTCGATACGGCAGAGATTTACGGTCGCGGTGGATCAGAGCGCACCCTTGCGAATGCGTTGTCGCGACTTGCCGTTGCGACAGACCGTGTTGTGATCGCGACGAAATGGTGGCCGCTGGGACGGCGCGCCGCTTCGATTGCCCAGACATTTCCTGAGCGAGTCAAATGCCTCAGTCCATACCCGATTGCGCTTCACCAGATTCATCAACCGTTTTCGCTCGCCTCGATTCCGAGTCAGATGAGAGAGATGGCTCGCCTCTATGAACAAGGGCTGATTCGCGCGGTTGGTGTCAGCAATTTTAGTGCGGCACAAATGCGTGTCGCTTACAAGGCGCTCGCCGGCTACGGTATTCCACTTGCGTCAAACCAAGTAAAGTACAGCTTGCTGGATCGACGGATCGAGCGAAATGGCGTACTTGACACAGCACGTGAACTGGGCATTTCAATTATTGCATATTCACCGCTTGAGCAAGGGATTCTCACGGGGGCATTTCATCGCGCCCCGGAACGACTCAGGACGCTTCGCGGTGCGCGCAAACTCCAGGTGACTGCAAAGCGAATTGAGACGAGCAGGATGTTGATCGATCGCCTAGAAGAAATCGCTAAAAAACACGACGCCACTGCATCACAGGTTTCGCTGCACGCGCTTGTTACGCTTCACGAAGAAGCTGTCTTTGCGATCCCAGGGGCGTCAAGTGTTCAACAGGCGCAAGAAAATGCCGGCGCGTTGCATCTTTCACTCTCGGATGATGAGCGAAGGGAGATTCAGGAAATGAGTTTGCGTGTGTCTGACAATGGGTGATGGTTCGCGATCTGGCACCGTGAGGATCGCGCAATATTTCGTGGTGCGACCGATAGAAAAGTTGACTTCTAAATTGTCTATGATTATCGTAAAAATAGTATCGTAAATAAGTTATTTTGTGTCTGCGCAAACGTTTGCGCTACCGTCTATACATTTGATCGGCACTCATTAAAATTCATGAGGGGGATTTGAATGGCCAACCGCGTTAGAAAAATGTCCACTGCGCTCACGGTTGCGCTCGCATTGACAAACGTTTTTCCACTTGACGGCTATATTGCAAGCGCTTCCACAGCGAAACAGATCGCTGTCACGTTTCAGGTGACTCTGCCTCAGGCGCCGTCGGGTTCCGTGTATGTTACAGGAAATGCGCCAGAACTCGGCAATTGGACTCCGACAAGCGGTGCTGGTCCCTTTAGCGCTACAGCGACACCGGATGTGTATACCGATACAGTCATGATGAGCCCAGGAGAGGCATTTCAGTACAAATTTGTTGAGATCAGTGGGACAACGGTGAATTGGGCGCCTGGGAGCAATTTTTCCTATGTGGTGCCAACCAATGTTACCGCAGTGACGGTTGCCGACGCCTACGCAGCGACAACATCCCCTGCGCCGACGATTCTGACATCTGCGCTTCCGGCTGCAACAATGGATTTTCCTTATTCTTCTGTGATTCTGACGGTCAACGACGGTGCAGATCCGTATAGCTACAGCGAGCAAGGCGCATTGCCGCCTGGTCTCCTGTTTGCGAGCGGGAGTTTTTATGGGACGCCATTGGCGTCAGGGACATATCCGATCACGGTGACGGTAAAAGACAACTATGGAGCATCACAAACAGCAAACTATACACTTTCGGTGGGGCTTCCGCTGACCCCGTTGATCCAGAATGCGACACTTCCTGCCGCCACGGTTGGGCTTCCCTACCGTGCACAACTTCAGGTGATCGGAGGAGTATCTCCCTACACCTTCGCGACGGTAACTGGCGCAACGTATGGAAGTCTGCCTGCGGGGGTGTCGCTCTCTTCGGGCGGCACGCTTACAGGAATTCCTCAGGTGCCGGGTTCTAGCACGTTTACAGTCTCCGTGACAGACGCCAATCAGAGGTCGTCGTCACAAACCATTTCATTGCTCGTAAACGCAGCTGCGATTCATGTCAGCGCCCCGCCGATGACGGCGGGATTCTCTAGCGCGACGCTGGTTGTTTCTGGCATCGGCACAGATTTTCAAAGCGGCGTGACGACGGTGTCGATCGGCGACGCGGTCAATGGAACGATGAACCTGACGGCAGATACGTCTATAACGTCGCCCTCCGCGCTCACGATTGCACTGCCTGGAGGAGATGCGGGGCTTGGCGCTGGAACGTACACGTTGAGTATCACGACGAGTGGGCAAACCCAAACGGCCACGGTGCTTATCGCACCGTTTACAAGTGCGACGACGGTTCAGTGGGATGGCATTTATACTACGCAGTCGGGCAGCTATCTCAGCAATCCGAATCCCGCGCCTGGATCGATGGTCACGATTGGGTTTCGCGCTTACAGCGGAAATTTGACGTCTGCCGTGTTGAATTACTATGACACGGCGCAAGGGAAAGGATTTGCGGTCACTATGACGCCTGGGAAAACGTTCGGTCCCTATCAGCTGTATACGGCGACGATTCCAGCGTCAAACGGCGGGACGATTTATTATCGCTTCAACCTGTATGACGGTCAGAACACGGCCTGTCTATCTGGTGACGGTCTGCATACAGGAGATACGACGAACGACAATTTTGCAGTGCCCGTCGGGGGAATGTCCTTTTCTACTTTACACGCGAATGCGGGAGACTTAATCACTGCAAATGACAGCGTCGGTGATTTTAGCGCGGGGACAACCGTCGCAAATTTTGTCAACGCGAGCGGACAAGTGGTGTCATCTGCTGCTGGGCAAAACGCGGGATGGAACTCGGTTCAATTTTCGGTTCCTTCCGGAATCGCTCAGGGACTGTACACGGTTGATGTCGTCACACAGGCCAAAGACAGCAACGGCGTCGTCAACAGTCAACTCGATCGCACATCCCTCTTGGCGGTCGGCCCGGGACACTACTGGTTTGACGATTTGAAACATGACTCATTCCAACCGTTTTATCGCAGTCCGTTTGGTGCGATACCCGTCGGGACGAGCGTAACACTGCGCTTGCGCGGACCGCTTGGACTTGTGAATCCAGCATTGCGGCTGTGGGGCGCGGCGGGAAATGCGGCAGAGACCGATTTGCCGATGACCCCTGTGACGATGAGTGCAAGCCAGATTGCACTAGCGACGGGGGACAATCCAGCCAATTACTCGTGGTGGCAAGTGACGATTCCGGCGACGGATATCACGCAGACAGGCGACATGTGGTACCAATTCATGGGGCAGTATCATGGACAGACGATCTATTACGATGACAACGGCGCACAGGTTGAAGGAATTGGGCAGCCGGGATTCTCGGCAGGTGGTCCGAGTTATCAACTCTCGGTGTATCAGGCGGGATATCAGACGCCGACATGGCTCAAGCATGCGGTCATCTATCAGATTTTTCCTGATCGATTTTTCAACGGAAACATTGCAAATGACCAGAATCCGAATGTCGACAAAACGGTGGGCACACTGCCAAACGGGCAGGAGGGACTCGTTCCGATTCAATTTCACAAAAACTGGTACAGTCTTCCGTATGACCCGGCGATCACGGCAAACCCGTCTGATCCAAACTACCAGCAAGAATTGAAGCTTCGCGGGTCGGGACAGTGGAGTTCTGACTTTTTTGGCGGTGACTTGCGCGGCATTCAATACAAACTTGACTATCTAAAAAGTCTTGGCGTCAATACGCTGTACCTCAATCCGATCTTTCAGTCGAGTTCAAATCACAAGTACGATACAGGCAATTTCATGAAGATCGATCCCGGGTTTGGCACGATGCAGGAGTGGTTGAATCTGGTGCGCGCGGCGAAGGCGCGCGGCATGCATATCATCCTGGATACGGCGTTTGAGGACACAGGGAGCAATAGTGTCTACTTTAACAAGTTCGGCACGTACAACTCGGTGGGGGCGTGGCAGCAATACAAGAATCCTAGCGTCACGTCACCTTACTATAACTGGTTTGAATGGACGGGCAATCCGGCTTCTCCGTACAATTCGTGGTTCGGGTTTGATACGCTGCCGCTTGCCAATACCAGCAATCCAAGCTATCAAAACTTTGTTTACGGAGGAAAGAACGCCGTCGCAAAATACTGGATTGAACAGGGGGCGTCTGGTTGGCGGCTCGACTCGGCGGACAACAGCAATTTTAGTGTCGCATGGTGGTCTGCTTTTCGCAGTGCCGTCAAATCGATTGATCCAAATGCGGCGATCATCGGTGAGATTTGGAACAATGCAACGAATGACAATGGCACCAACTGGTTTCAGGGGAACACGTTTGACTCTGTGATGAATTATCAGTTCCGAAACGCCGTGATCGATTTTTTCCGCGGAAACTACAACGATGGCAATGTCACGCATTCGCAGGTCGACGCGAGTGGGTTTAACAACGAGTTGATGCGACTTTATAGCGAGTATCCGCTACAGTCGTTTTACTCGTTGATGAATCTCGTCGATTCACACGACACGATGCGCATTCTGTCTATTCTGAGCAACGCGCCGAGTCCGACTGCGATGAGTGCGTATCAGCAGGCAACCTGGCAGCCGAGTGCGGCAGATGCGGCGACGGGGATCGCAAAACTGAAGCTCGTTTCAGACTTCCAGTTCGCGTTTCCCGGCAATCCGACCGTCTACTACGGAGACGAGGCGGGGGCGCTCGGCTACAAAGATCCGCTGGATCGCGGAACGTATCCGTGGGGGCGCGCTAATACGGATCTCGTGAATCACTACCGCTTGCTTGGTGCGATTCGCGGTGCGAATCCAGTGCTTCAGACGGGGACCTTTACGCCGCTCTATACACAAGGGGGCGTCTATGCCTTTGCGCGTACGATAACGGGCGGCAAAGACGTGTTTGGCGCACCGGCGCAGGACGCATCCGCCATATTTGCGATGAACAATGCGGCGAGTGGCTCGACGGTAACGATCCCCGTGCAGGGAACCGTTGCGGATGGAACAGCGATGCTCGACGAACTGAGCGGACAGTGGTATACGGTTGCGAATGGAAGTGTGACGCTTCCGCTTGGGGCGTATCAAGGTGCGCTTCTAATCGCGAATCCGAGCGCGCCGGTCGCCATGATGCAGAGTACATCGACAAACACGTGGCTGCAGTGGACGCCTGTGGCGGGTGCACGCGGCTATCGCGTGTATGTGAAGCGTTCGGATGGAACGTATCAACCTGTCGGGAAGAAACTGTCGCGTGACACGCTGCGTCTCGATGTAACGACGCTGCGTAGCGCACGGGCGAATGTGTTTCGCGTGCTCGCGCTAACGGGAGACGGAAAGGGTGAAGCGGGGGATGGCCAGGGATTGGCACAAAACCCAGCGAGTTCATGTGCAGTGACTGTACCGGCGGCCAATCTCTCGATCGGACAACCGATTGCGACGGTGAAAAAGCAAAAAGTGAAGATCACACTGCCGGCGGTCGCGAGTGCGAGTGCGTATAAAGTTTATGAAAAGACGAGTGACGGCTCATACGGTTTGATTGAAACCGTTCCGGCGGCGCAGGACAGCCAAGGGGAAGATGCGCAGGGGGCGGCGAACAAAGCAAACGGTGCCGATCTGCGTCAGGTGGTTCTGCGGGTTCCCGCGAGTGGTTCGCTCGTATTTGAAGTGGCCGCGCAGAACCAAGATGACTATGTGGTGACACAGCCTGTGACGGCGACGGTTGCAATACCTCCGCAAACGCCGCCCGTCAAGTAGGCGATTGAAGAACTCGACAAGATGGCATCCACTCGCTAGAGTGTGGGTGTCATCTTTTTTTAGGAGCGCTTTGGATGCGAGATATTCTTTTTCCAGTGGGCTGGGAGATCGCTTTACCGGAGTTTTTTGCAGAGCGGGGCCAGCGTGTGTGCGCGGTTTCGCAGTTGCGCCAGGGCAGTTTTGGCACGCTTTATCGCCTCGCTGTGGAGAATGGGCGGGGAGTGATGGATCATTATGTGATGAAGCACCTTGGGGAGTATCACGACCTTGAACGTGTCATCGCACCGCTTACCGCGCGAGAACTTTCGCCTTTCGCCGTGCCGATTGTCGGAGTCATCCACAGTGAGCGAGGCTATGCCACCCTCGCGCCAGACCGCGGGTTGCCTGTGCGTGAAAAACGTCCGCTTTCCGTCGATGCGCTCACGCGGATTGTGGATCACCTTGTTGCGATGCATATCACCCTTTCCGATCGTGCTGGGCTATGGCATCAGCAAGGCATATTGCCGACGCTCACTGTTGCCGATACGCGCGCGTGGATGGAGACGGGCTATCAAGCCTGTCGCGCCGCGCTCAGGGGTGAACGCGTGGATTGGGAGAAAGAGGCGGCGCATATCGCGTGGTTTTGTGAGCAACGCGAAAGTTTACAGGTGGAACGTTTTACGATGACGCATGGAGATGCGCATCTTGGCAATCTGTTTGATCAGGATGGGCGTCTGGAGTGGATCGATTGGGCGTTTGCCGCGTATGCGCCGCCTCAACGGGATCTTGCGGTGCTCGTGCAGGATCTCGCAGAGGAAACGCTACACGACATGTTGCGTGAACGGATGGTCACAGGGTATGCGCGAGCGGGTTGGGATATTGATCGACAGGCTTTTGCGCGGGCGTATGCGGCTGCCTTCTTTGAGAACACCTGGATGATGATCGGATTTGATTTGCAGGCGCGCTTGGATGAGACGACGGAAGCGCAGAGAAAAACCCGCGCGCTCCAGAAGCTGTCCTGGATCGCGCGGGCGTGGGCTGAGATGACACGGTAAATGCGAAAAGGGGTTCGCTGTGAGTCTTCGCCTAATTGGACGAGCCGTTCGGCAGGGAAAATGACTTGATTTGCGCCTGATCGCTCGCGTTGCCGAGATATCCGAGGTTGAAGTTCTTCTCAATTGTGCGGAGCAGATTGTAATGGTCCGCCCACGTGTTTATCACGAAGTGGTGTGGGTAGGCGCTGTCGATCATGATGAGCGGGACCTGTCCACCGCCGTATGCACCGCCGCTCCAGTTGATGAATCCGTCGACCTGACCTGCAGGAAGGATCGGGGAGTCGGGGCCGGGTGCTGTAAACACGCTGGTCTCTTGCGCTGTCGGCGTGCCTGATGGATATTCACTCTCGTCCCAAACGATGTAAATCACAGACTTTGAGGTTTTAAAGCTCTTTGAATCCATGATCTCATTGACTGTGCTTTTGACGAATGCGTCGCCTGCCGCATAGAGCTTGTTCGGATCGCTATATGGTGCGGTCGCGCCAGGTCCCGGGGGTTGACCGTGCATGTCATTGATGACGTTTGGGCTGATCCAGGCGAAATTTGGAACATGGTTTGTGGCGAGGTCGCTCGCGAGTTGATGGAATGGGACAAGGTTCAGGTTTTGCTTTGTATTGCGGATGCTTGGAATGAAAAAGAACGGGTTGTGTTTCGCCGCGTAGAGTGCATTGGAAGGCGTCTGGCTGGGGCTTGCAGTCGATGGAAGGTTGTCAGGATACCAGCAGCCCGCATAGCCAGGATAAGGCATGCTCTGCATGTAACCTTTCCAGGTATCGTGGTGTGCAATAAGCTGATCCGCCAGAGACGTGTGGTCAAAAATCTGCGTTGGATCGTCGCTGTTTGAACCCCAGTTGTTTCCCGTGATGGATGCGATGTAATTGACGAGACTCTCATGAGTGACTCCGTAGTAGTTGTTCTCGTAACCGTAGGACTGGATGAGATGATTGATAAAAGGCAACTGTGGGTTATTGATGATTTGCGCTGTTCCTTGATTCTCCATCATGATGACATAGACGTGTTGAAACGGCTTGGCACTTTGCTCAGGTGCCTTGTGCGCAGATTTTGCCATGGATGGCGTGAGCGACGCAAGCGTGAGCACAATCGTTGCGCCAATACCGACCCATCTCTTTTGAATGTTCATCGTATTCTCCCCTATCTTATCGCGAGATCTTACGCTGTCATTATAAGGATAGGGGAGACGCACCTAGGTGAATGGCTCGTTAAGGATCTGTTAAGGAAATGTATTTGCCGCTTGATCATCGGGTGTTCCACGCGCGCCATCGAGTATAATCTTTGGTTCACTCGACGTGAGAAACGCATACCAGCGATTGCGAAAGCGCACCTGGGGAGCGTCTGCCGGAACATGCGCCTCCATGCGCAACGCCTCGGGAATTGGGCGTGGATGCTGGCTCTCCACAACCGCCTGATCTTCGCGCAAGATCTTTTGGCTATAGCGTGAGAACACAGTGTTTACCATTGGAATTTTGCGCGCGAACGTGCGTCCGGCGTAGCCGTAGATGGCCGTTTGATTCGTATCGATGGGCGTGAAGGTGACATAGTTGATGAATGCGTTTTTGCCTTCTTGCGTTGGGCGCAATAGCCATTGCTGAGGAAAGCGATACTCAAGTGTACCGCCGCCATTGACGATGGTGATAGTATCTCGCTCGGAAACGTCGAATTGGAGATCCGCAATTTCCGGTTTCAGGGTGCGGCCGATCGTTTTTTTATGCACAAAAGCGAGATGCGCCACATCGAGCACACTCTCGATGACGCGCGTCAGATGGGCAGACCACGTTTGTTCATAGGGAGCGAGTGTAAAGCGAGGGTTTTCGAGTTCCTCGAAAACAGGTAATGGCGCAGGTCGCGCCTCTCGTTTTGCTTGCGGATAAACCCAGATCAAGCCACCGCGCTCGATGACCGGATACGCAGTCACTTTTGCAAAGTCAGGAATGGGCCGGTTCGGATGTGCCGGAATATCGACGCAGTCGCCCTGTTCATTAAACACCCAACCGTGGTAGGCGCAGACAATTCCTTTGGCTGTACAGTGTCCGAGGGAGAGATCCGCACCGCGGTGTGCGCAATATGCCGTGACGCACTGCGCGTCTCCGCGTGCGTCGCGATAAAGGACGAGATCGCGGCCGACTAAGCGCTTTTTTAATGGTTTTCGCTTTAGTTCATTTTGAAAACCAACAGCATACCAAGCGACAGGAAAGACGTGATCGTCGCTCGGCAAGCGATGCTCTTGTTTTATATACGCTGAGTTGCAGAGAGGCGAGTCTTTTTGGGATGATTCTGCGAGATCGAATTGCAATTTCATGAGTTCTGCCTCCATAATTAACTTGTAGGTTAATAAATGGATAGTAATTCGAAGCTGCTATTTTGTAAAGATGTCGCTTCCAAACGAAAAAAACACACCCGGATTTTTGGTCTGGGTGCGCCATTTCGTCTTTCGTTTCTCAGCAAATGGTTGCGAGGATGTTGAATTACAGGGTTTGCGTCAAACCAGCAGGCGTCGGGACGGATGTAGCCTGATAGGCGTAGTTTGACGTGACATTCATAGTGAGAGAGATGTCTTTGACCTCTTTGGCCATCTGAGCGGCAGCACTGGATTGTGATCCTGCCTGTGAAGCAAACAGGTTGGTCGGAATGACAATGGACATGGATTCATTCATGGAAGAAAAGCGCGCGTTTGTTCCCTGGCCTACGACTGTAAACTGCAGTTTGGCTTGCAGTGTTTTAAAGATGGTCTGCATGATCGTCTTCATTTGCGCCGGGTTTGTGCCGCTTTGAATCCCCATACTACCGAATTGGGACATCATGTTGTCGATAAAAGCAGTCATCTTCGTCGGATCAATGCCCATGGTGTAGGTATAACCTGAAGCGGTTGGCGTCGCCTGCACATTGGTATAGGATTGAAGACTCAACTGGGAGAGTGAGCTTCCACCAAGGGAGTACTGATTCAGGATGCTTTGAAGGTTTGTCGACCCTGGGATCGGTTGATAGCTTTTCCCTGTTTTGATGTATAGCTTATTGCCGTTGATAAACTCGTAAACAGGTGAACGAAGCGAGCTTGCGCCACCTGCGCTGGCAAACGCAGGCATTGAGATCGGGTCGATCTCGATAAGCGCTTTGATTTGCCCCATCACGGTCTGTAAACGCATTTTCAATCCCATTTTGATGGGTGTTGCAAACAGGCTCTGAACCTGTTTCAATTGGGCGTCTTTCTGTCCGGCGGCCGTCAGATCCCAGTTAAATTTCATCGTCATCGTGCCTAAGGACTGTTCGTAATTCGGCTTTTCTGATGCAAGGGTCGCCTGCAGAAACGCTTGTGCAGCAGGCTGGCTGATTTTCCAACTCGCCGGAATCTGAATCGCGTTTGCCGCGGGTTGTATACCGAGCAGCTTGAGGCGCAACGCAAAGCCGATCTCGTCGCCAAGGTTCATCGTGTGTGACGGCGAGAGTGCATTAAAAAGGTGATTCTCAAGTGCCCACTCCATCGCAGATGCTTGTTTTGTCTGCAGTTTTGGAAGCGATGCATTGGCGAGTTTGGCGGCGATCACGGCGGCCTGCGCTTCTGTGACAGGGTCATTCACTCCAAAACGTGCGGCGGAATCTGGTGTGATGAGACCCATCGAGATAGCTTTGTTGACGTACCCCCAAAGAAATGAATGGGTTGCGACATCTGCGAATGGCGATGTTCCCGCACGGTCTGGCTGGATGCCCATGATGGCAAGCAGTTCAAAGAGGAATGCGCCTTTGCCTTGATAATCTTTGCTCGCAGGCGCGAGCGCTTGTTCGCCGAGCGACGCGAGCACCTGCTGGCCTAACACGGTTGGGTGCACATCATTTGGCCGTATATAGGTGGCTTCATTTCCGGCAAACGCGCCAAAGGCGTTCGCGACAGGCACGTTAAACTGCAGCGCGTCACCTAGAATGATCGCATTTTCTTCTGAGATGAGCTGATTTGTGAGTCCGTAGAGTGTTTGCAGTTGCGGCGAGAACGGGTTGTAAAGGTTGTAGAGCACGATTCGCGCATTTGGATTGAGTTTGCGAATGGTTGTGAGGATCGCGGGCAAATTCTTGCCAAACTGAAGGATCGCCGCTTCGAACTGGGCGGCTTCGGCCGCTGTGAGCTTTGGAGTCGCGGTCGTCAACAAGCCATCTTTGACTGCGAGTTGGAGCAGGTCGTTGTTGCCCGTGTCAATCGTGACGACGCTGGCACCTTTAATCGCTTGTTGAACGCTTGCTTTGGTTAGAAGCGTAATCAAATCGGTTGACGTAGATCCAGGAACCGCGAGGTCACTGACCTGCATGCCCTCTGCTTTTCCGATCAAAAAGGGATAGGCCTGCGGAGCGGGAGCGGTATTTCCGGGAACCAAGTTATAGCCGAAAGGGATCGAGTCACCCAATGCGACAAGCGTCTGTGACGACACAGAGGCGTGCCTGCTCGCTGCAAAAGCGGCAGGGCTCAACATGGAAACGGTGAGAAAGGCAGAAGCCAATCCCAACAGCGGTTTTTTCAGACGCACAATAGGACTCCTCTCTTGGTAAACCATCTAAGAAATGCACGTTTCAAAATGGTTGGACCGACCCGTGTCACTGTATGATTGATTCGACAGGCGCATGCGAGTTCCTTTCAAAAATCTTGTAATCTATGTGTAAACCTTTTGCAGATTCAATCTTTGATTTGTAGATTGTTATGAAAGCGGTAGATATCAGGCCCCACGCATCTTTAGTGGGCGGTGAAGAATTTCCCCTTGCTGGGTCTAGAATAAGCGAGGTCACGGGAAAGA